>NZ_JBJDRL010000004.1:0-125293 GCF_044987475.1 Microbacterium sp. ZW CA_36 | reverse complement strand
ACCCCGGGCAGCTGCGGGAAGGACTCCACGGCCATCCTCGGCAGCGTCGCGACGCCGATGCCCTGGGCGACGAGCCCTTCGACTGCGACGAAGTTGTCGGTCTCGAAGGCGATGCGCGGAGCGATTCCGGCGCGACCGCACAGCTCGAGCAGGTGACCGCGGCACCGAGGGCATCCGGCGATCCAGTCCTCGCCGGCGAGCACGGCGACGTCGAGCGCCGCGGCGGTCGCCGCGGGGTGCCCGGCCGGCAGCACGGCGAGCAGCTCATCGGCGCCGACGGTGGTGACCGAGAGCCCCCGTGCGCTCGATCCGTGCGGGTCGTCGCGGTCGCCTGGATAGCTGAAGGTGAGGGCGATGTCGGTACGGTCCTCACGCACCGCCTCCACGGCCTCGGGCGGCTCGGCCTCGACGTACGTGAGAGAGATCCCCGGATGCCGCAGCGCCAGGTCTGCGAGCAGGCGCGGGACGATCGTGGGAGAGGCCGATGGGAACGCGACCAGCCGCACGCGCGCGGCGCGCAGTCCCCTCAGCTCAGCGAGTTCGCCGGCCGCGGCATCCAGCGCCGTCGTCACGGCGGGTGCGTGGCGGGCGAGGACCCTCCCCGCGTCGGTGAGCCGGACGCTGCGCCCGACCCGCTCGACGACGGCGACACCGAGACGCTGCTCGAGGCGTTTGAGCTGCTGGCTGACGGCCGGCTGACTGTACCCGAGAGCGAGGGCGGCACCGGTGATGGACCCGGCATCGGCGACGGCCTTGACGACCCGCAGTTCGCGCGCGTCGAAACCGGGGTCGTCCTCGAGCACATCGGTCACGCGCCAATCATAAGACTCTGTTATGTGTCGCATGGGACACCTGCCGTAGACATGCGCAATCCGCGGGTTCACTCTGGATGCATGCCCGCACTCGCCGACTCCCCCGCTCTCGCCGCCGCGCGCCGCGAGTTCGACGGCGGCCGCGACTACCTCGCCGCGTGTACGGTGGGCCTGCCCAGCCGCGCGACGCGACGCGCCGTCATCGCCGATCTGGACGCAGCCGGATCCGGCCGGCCCGACCTCGCCGCGTACTGCGCGGCGGTCGAGCGCTCGCGCGGACTGTTCGCGTCACTGGTCGATGTGGGCGCCGAGCGGGTGGCGATCGGCTCGCAGACGTCGGTCGCGGTCGGGCTCGTCGCCACGGCGTTGCCGGAAGGGGCCGAGGTGCTCGTCCCCGACGGAGAGTTCTCGTCGATGGTGCTGCCGTTCGTGCACTCCGGCCGGGGCCTGGTCGTGCGCACGGCGCCCCTTCACGACCTCGCTGCCCACGTGCTCCCGAGCACGGCACTCGTCGCGTTCTCTGTCGTGCAGTCCGCCACCGGAGAGGTGGCGGATACCGCCGCCATCGTCGCCGCGGCGTCGCGGCAGGGCGCGCTCACACTCTGCGACGCGACACAGGCGGTCGGCTGGCTGCCGGTCGCGGCATCCGGCTTCGATGCCGTGGTGTGTCACGCCTACAAATGGCTCTGCGCGCCGCGGGGCGTGTCGTTCCTGACCATCTCGGACAGGCTCGCCGCGCGCATGACCCCGCTCAACGCCGGATGGTACGCGGGCGACGACCCGTGGACGTCGTGCTACGGCGGCGATGTCGAGCTCGCCCCCGACGCCCGCCGGTTCGACGTGTCGCCGCCCTGGCAGGCGTTCGTCGGTGCGGCACCCGCGCTCGAGCTGTTCGCCGCACTCGAGCCGACCGAGCTCCACGCGCACGCCACCGGGCTGGCCACCGCCTTCCGCGCCGGACGCGGCATCGCGGAGCCGAAGCGGGCCTCGGCGATCGTCACCTGGGACGACCCCGATGGCGGCGAGCTCGCGCGGCTCACCACAGCGGGGATCACCGCGTCGGGTCGATCCGGCCGCGCACGCGTCGCTTTCCACGTCTTCAACGACGAGGACGACGTCGACCTCGCGCTCGCAGCGCTCGGCCACTGACGCCTGCGCCGCCCGGCGCCGACTGCACTCGCTCGATGACCCGTCGACCGCGATCGTCACCGGCCTCGTCGAGACGCGGTACTGAGCGTCCGCCCGGCTGACACGCCGGGCGATCGCGGTTCTGAACCTCAGCCCGGCTGACTCGCCGGGCGAGCGCGGGATGCGCGCCAGCCGAGCGGAGCGAGCAGCACCGAGGCGGCGACGAGCACCAGCACGACGAGGGCGAGCCCGCCGTAGCCGATCCAGCCGAGCACCGCGCCGGCCGCGATCGCGCCGAGGCCGCCCACGATGCTCATCGTGAAGTCGCTGAAGCCCTGGCGCCGGGTGCGCAGCGCCTCGGACGACGACTCGGTGAGCAGGGTCGATCCGGCGACCGTCGACGCGCTCCACCCGAGGCCCAGGAGCACGAGCGCCACCGTCACCGCGGTCGTCGAGAGCTGCCCGAACGAGGCGGTGAGCAGCGCGGCCACGAGGAGGACCTGGCCGATGAGGATGGTCGGGACGCGTCCGACTTTGTCGGCGAGGATGCCGAAGACCGGCGAAAGCACGTACATCCCGGCGATGTGCAGGCTGATCGTCAGCCCGATGATCGACAGCGTCGCGGCCTCGGATGCACCGTGGGTCAGATGCGCCAGGTGCACCGGTGTCATCGCCATCACCGACACCATCGTGCCGTGGGCGGCGGCGACCGCGAAGATCGCGTAGCGTGCGGCGACCGGTCGATCGGCGTTGGCTATGACGCGGCTGCCTGCCCGAGCCGACGCGACGACGCGCTGTGCGAGGAGCAGCGGGTCGGGCCTCATGGCGACGAGGTAGAGCACGATGGCGAGTCCCTGAGCGACGAGCGTGAACAGGTAGGCGCCGGTGAGCGCCGGCATGCCGATCGCGCTGCCGATCACTTCACCGGGACCCGTGAGGTTCGGCCCAAGAACGGCGCCCACCGTGGTCGCCCACACGACGATCGAGAGATCACGGCCGCGGGAGGCATCCGTCGCCAGGTCGGCGGCGGCGAAGCGCGACTGCAGGTTGGCCGCCTGGCCCGCTCCGATGATGAGGAATCCGACGAGCAGCAGCGGGAACGCGGCCAGGGCGACGGCGACGATCACCAGTCCGACGCCGACGAGGGCGACCGCCATTCCTGTCGTGAGCGACAGCCGCCGACCCCGGCGGCGAGCGATCGCCGCGAGCGGCACGGCCGTCAGCGCGGTGCCGAAGGTCACCGCGGCCGCGGCGAGCCCGGAGAACGCGTCCTCGCCCGAGAGCTCTGCCGCAAGCACCGCACCGAGCGACAGTGTGGCGCCGAAGGCCAGTCCGCCGAGCACCTGACCGAGGGAGAGCACCCAGACCGTTCGCCGCTGAACCGCGGCCACCTCTTCGGCGGTGGTCCCGCTGTCGAGCCTCACACCGACGGGATCGGCGTGGGGTGTCCTGCCGCTCTCGTCAGGCGTCACGAGCCGTGTTGCGCAGGATGCCGAGACCGGTGATCTCGACCTCGACGGTGTCGCCCGCGACGATCTGGCCGACGCCGGCCGGGGTTCCGGTGAGGATCACGTCCCCCGGCAGAAGCGTGAACGCCGCGGAGGCGTACGCGATCACATCGGCGAGCGAGAAGATCATGTCGCTGATCGGGCCCTGCTGCCGGACCTCGCCGTTCAGGCGCGTCGTGATCACCGCCGGGCCGTCGACGTCGAACTCCGTCTCGATGGC
The DNA here is from genome assembly GCF_044987475.1 of Microbacterium sp. ZW CA_36. Lineage (NCBI taxonomy): Bacteria > Bacillati > Actinomycetota > Actinomycetes > Micrococcales > Microbacteriaceae > Microbacterium > Microbacterium sp. ZW CA_36. The sequence continues at coordinate 121,625 of NZ_JBJDRL010000004.1, read as the reverse complement.
GGGGCCGAGCGGGCAGGACGTGTCGAAGCCCTTGGCGCGAGCCCACTGCCCGTCGGACTTCTGCCAGTCGCGGGCGGTGAGGTCGTTGGCGATGGTGTAGCCGAAGACGTAGTCGAGAGCGTTCGCGGCCGGCACGTTCTTCGCGATCCGACCGATGACGGCGGCGAGCTCGCCCTCGAAGCTGATGAAGTCCGAGCCCTTCGGCAGCACGACGGCGTCGCCCGGACCGATCACCGTGGTGTTGGGCTTGAAGAACAGCATCGGCGCGGTGGGGACGTCGTTGCCGAGCTCCGCGGCATGGTCGCGGTAGTTGCGGCCGACGCAGACGAGCTTCGAGCGGGGGATGACCGGCGCCAGCAGCGCGACGTCGGCGAGCGGCACGCGCTCCCCCGTCGTGTCGTACCCGGCGAACATCGGGTCGCCGGCGAGGACGACGAGTTCCCCCTCGTCGACGATCCCGAACTTGATGGCGTCATTGTGGCTGAAGCGCGCGATCCTCACCGGATCAGCCTAGCCATCCCCTCCGACACGGAAAGCCCCGGGCGCCGCGCAGCGCGGGGCCCGGGGCTTTCATGAAGCCGATGGATCAGCCGTCGAGGCGCGTCAGCCACCCGTGGCGATCGGCCACGCGCCCGTACTGGATGCCGGTGAGCTCCTCGCGGAGCGACAGGGCCAGTTCGGACGCCGCGTCGCCGTCGTGGACGATCTCGTAGTCGTCGGCGACGAGCTTGCCGATCGGCACGATGACCGCCGCCGTGCCGCACGCGAACGCGCCCACGATGGAGCCGGATGCCGCACCCTCGCGCCACTCGTCGATCGAGACCTTGCGCTGCTCGACGACGAGTCCGCGGTCCTGCGCGAGCTGCAGCACCGACGCGAGCGTGATGCCCTGGAGGATCGAGTCGGACTCGGGAGTGATGAGGCGGCCGTCGTCCGTCACGAGGACGAGGTTCATGCCCCCGAGCTCCTCGATGTAGCCGTCGTCGAGGAAGAGCACCTGCTGGCAGCCCTTCTCGTAGGCCTCCGCCTGCGGCAGCAGGCTGGACGCGTAGTTCCCGCCGGTCTTCGCCGCGCCCGTGCCGCCCTTGCCGGCGCGGGCGTAGCGGGTCGACAGCGCGATGTTGACCGGCTGCACGCCGCCGGCGAAGTAGGCGGCCGCGGGGCTGGCGATGAGGTAGTACCCGACCTTCTTCGCCGCACGGACGCCCAGGAACGCCTCTTTCGCGAACATGAAGGGGCGCAGGTACAGGCTCGTCTCGGGCGCCGTCGGAACCCACGCGCTGTCGACGGCGATGAGCTCGCGCAGCGACTCGAGGAAGTACTCGGTCGGCAGCTCCGGAAGCGCCAGTCGCTGCGCCGAGCGCTGCAGGCGGGCCGCGTTGCGGTCGGGACGGAAGGTCCAGATCGACCCGTCGGCGTGACGGTAGGCCTTGAGGCCCTCGAAGATCTCCTGCGAGTAGTGCAGCACGGCCGCAGCAGGGTCGAGCGGGATCGGGCCGTAGGGCTGCACGCGCGGCCGGTGCCATCCGCCCTTCTCGGACCAGCAGATGTCGACCATGTGGTCGGTGAAGTGCTGTCCGAAGCCCGGATCGGCGAGGATCGCCTCGCGCTCGGCATCCGGCGTCGCCTCGGTGTTCCGCGTGACGTTCCAGACGAGGCCTGCGGCCGAGGGCGCCTGGAGGGGAAGGTCGATGGTCATGGGTGGAATCCTCTGTCGGTAGGACGACGTGATCTCAGATTACGCCTGGAGTCGGGCGACGATCGCGTCGCCGATCTCTGTCGTCGTGCGGGTCGCGCCCGCGTCGGAGCCGCGTGCGGCAAGATCCTCCTCGACCGCGGTCGTGACGCGGCGGGCCTCGTCCTGGAGCCCGAGATGATCGAGCAGCAGTGAGACCGAGAGGATCGCGGCCGTGGGATCGGCCTTCTGCTGGCCTGCGATGTCGGGCGCCGATCCGTGCACGGGCTCGAACATCGAGGGGAACGCGCCATCGGGATTGATGTTCCCCGAGGCTGCGAGGCCGATGCCACCTGTGACGGCACCGGCCAAGTCGGTGAGGATGTCGCCGAAGAGGTTGTCGGTGACGATCACGTCGAAGCGGCTCGGGTTCGTGACCAGGTAGATGGTGGCCGCGTCGACGTGCACATAGTCTACGGTCACGTCCGGATGCTCGAGCGCGACCTCGTCGACGAGGCGCTTCCAGATGCCACCGGCGTGGACGAGGACGTTCGTCTTGTGCACGAGAGTGAGCTTGCGGCGGCGGCGCTCGGCCAGATCGAACGCGTAGCGCACGACCCGTTCGACCCCGAACGCGGTGTTGACCGAGGTCTCGTTGGCGACCTCGTGCGGCGTGCCGGTGCGGATCGACCCGCCGTTGCCGACGTACGGCCCCTCGGTGCCTTCGCGGACGACGACGAAGTCGACGTCGCCCGGCGCGGCGAGCGGCCCGGGCACACCCGGGTACAGCTTCGACGGCCGCAGGTTGACGTAGTGGTCGAGCTCGAACCGCAGCTTCAGCAGCATTCCGCGCTCGATGTTGGCGTTCTTGAGGCGAGGATCGCCGGGAACTCCCCCGACCGCGCCGAGCAGGATCGCGTCGTGGTCCTTGATCGCGGCGAGGTCCTCGCCGGTCAGCGTGTCGCCGGTGTCGAGGAAGCGGGCGGCGCCCAGCGAGAAGCGCGTCTTCTCGAAGCGGATGCCGCTGCCCGCGGCCGCGGCATCCAGCACCTTCTCCGCCTCCGCGATGACCTCCGGACCGATGCCGTCACCCGGGATGACGGCCAGCTTCACGACGCGCGACATAGTGCTCCTACGACTTCTGGCGGGACCCTCCCAGGGTAGTGGCCGCGATGACCCCCGCGATGACGACCAGGACGGCGCCGATCAGCGCAGTGACCGTGACCCCGGCGTCGAACGCCGTCGCCGCCGCCTCGAAGAGCGCCTCGCCGGTGCTGCCGCCGATCTCTCCGGCCGCGTGCACCGCACCGGCGAGGGTCTCGGACGCAGCCTCGGCCGCGGCATCCGGAACCCCCGCGGGCACGACGAGGTTCGTGCGGTAGAGCGCCGTGAGGATGCCGCCCAGCACGGTCGTGCCCAGCACGGCACCCAGTTCATAGGCGGTCTCGGAGACCGCGCTCGCAGCTCCCGCCTTGGCCGGCGGAGCGCTCGAGAGGACCAGCTCGTTCGAGACCGTCTCCGCCGCGCCGATGCCGATGCCGAGCGAGACGAAGGCCGCCACCAGCGCTGCGATGCTCTCGGGTCCGGTCGCGAAGGCCACGGTCACGTAGCCCGCCACGGAGAAGATCAGCGCCACAGGGACGACGATGCGAGCGGGCCACTTCTTGGAGATCGGCACGACCACGAGACCCGCGACGATCATCATCGCGAGACCCGGAACGAGCGCGAGGCCCGCCTGCATGGGCGAGAGCCCGACGATGAGCTGCAGGTGCTGCGCCACGAAGAAGAGGAACCCGACGAGCGCGATGACGCTGAGGAGGTTGACCATCAGCGCGCCGCTGAAGCTCCCCCGGCGGAACAGGCGCATGTCGAGCATCGGTGTGCGCGCCCGCAGCTGGCGCCGCACGAACAGCACGCCGAACCCGAGTCCGGCGAGCATCGGCAGCCAGGCGGCGACGGCGAGCCCATGCACGGCGAGCTCCTTGATCCCGTAGACGATCGGGATCATCGTCGCCATCGAGAGCGCGATGCTCAGCGGGTCGATGCGGCCGGGCTTCGGATCGCGGCTCTCGGGCACGAGCAACGGCGCCAGCACGAGCAGCGGGACGAGCACGGGCACCGACAGCAGGAACACCGAGCCCCACGAGAAGTGCTCGAGCAGGAGTCCACCCACGATCGGGCCGAGTGCCGCGCCGGCGGAGAACATGGCCGCCCACACCGCGATCGCAAGGCGGCGCTGATCGCGGTCGGTGAAGATGCTGCGCAGCAGCGACAGCGTCGAGGGCATCAGCATCGCGCCGAACACGCCCATCCCGGCGCGCGCAGCGATGAGCCAGGCGGCGCTCGGGGCGAAGGCGGCGAGCACCGACACCGCGGCGAAGCCGGTCGCGCCGATGAGCAGCATCCGTCGCCGGCCGAACCGGTCGCCCAGCGTCCCCATCGTGACCAGCAGCCCCGCGAGCACGAGCGGATAGGCGTCGATGATCCACAGCTGCTGGGCGCTCGACGGCCCCAGCTCGAGTGCGATCGACGGGAGTGCGAAGCTCAGCACGGTGTTGTCGACCGAGACGAGCAGCACCGGCAGCATGAGCACGACGAGCGCCGCCCAGCCGCGCCAGCCGACCTTCCGTCCCTGGGCATCGGCGAGCGAGAGTTCTTGTGTGAGAGTCATCATTTCTATACCGTCCAGCCGGTATAGTATCAGAATGCGCGGCCAGCTGTCGATACGATCGACGCCATGAGCCGCCCTCCCCTCGCCCGCGAGAAGGTGCTCGACGCCTTCGAGCAGATCCTCATCGAGGAGGGCGAGCGCGCGGCGACCATGGACGCCACCGCGAAGGCGGCGGGCGTGTCGAAGGGCGGTCTGCTCTACCACTTCGGCACGAAGGAGTCGCTCGAGTCGGCGATCATCGACCGCCTGCGGACGCTCGTCGCCGAGGATGTGGCCGTGATGGCCGCCGCTCCGGAGGGTCCGATCGCGTACTTCCTGCGCACATCGGTCATGGCCAACGATCCGATCGACCGCGCGATCCTGGCCACGTCGCGGCTTGCGCAGGGCGGTGATCCGGTCGCCAGCGACGCACTGCGAGACGTCCGCGAGCAATGGGGCGCCGCGCTGCGCCCGCACACGAAGGACGAGGTCGCCCTCGACCTGGTGATGCTCGTCAGCGACGGGCTCTACTTCAACAACGCCCTGTCGGGCGGCTCGATCCCGGGGCCTGTCCCCCGCGGTCCCGCGCTCGATGCTCTCATCGCCCTGGTGGAGGGCGCCAGCCGGATCTGAGCTCTCCGAGCGCTGCAGGCTCAGCACTGCCGGGCGAGGGCGCGCCGCGCGCGACGGAGCATGGCGTGCACCACGAGCGGGTGCGCGAGCGACACCGGGGTGAAGTACACCCGGCCGCGCCAGTCGTTGAACGTCACCACGGTGGTCACGCGCACGACGGCGGCCTCGGCATCCACCCCGACACCGCAGCGGAAGGTGAGGTGCTTGTCGGCGTACTCGATGAGCGCCTCTTCGCCCACCACCGTCCGAACCTCGAACACTCCGCGCGGCGCGGCCTCCAGCCCGAGAAGCGGGGCGAGCGCCATGCGCACACCCATCGCCGCCTTCACCCAAACGGGCGCTGACGACGGAGCGAACAGGGTCTCGGCCCACACGCGCGGGTCGTCGGTGCTGCGCGGCGGCTGGGATGCCAGGATCACGTCGCCGTAGTCGAACCGCGTCAGCCCCTCGAAGGCCAGGCTGCGGAAGACCGGACTCCCGCCGGACGCGGGCACGGGGGCAGGCGACTGCGCGGATGCCTCCCCCGGTGCCACCGCTCAGTCCTCGGTGACCTCGATGCGGCGGAACAGGTCGGCGCCCACCGCTTCGCGCATCTCGTCGAGGAGGTCCTCGGGCACCGGCGAGTCCACCGTGAGCACCGACAGGGCGCGTCCGCTCGCGTCGGCCTGCGCCACCTGGAGCCCGGCGATGTTGATCCCCGCGCTGCCGAGCTTCTGGCCGTAGATCGCGACGATGCCGGGACGGTCGGCGTAGCGCATGACGAGGTGATGGCGCTCGATGGGCACCTCGATCTCGTAGCCGTTGATGCCGACGACCTTGGGCACCATGCGCGTGCCGGCGAGCGTGCCGGCGACCGTGAGCACGGAGCCGTCGGCGAGCGTACCGCGCAGGATCGTGATGTTGCGGTAGAGCGGGCTCTCGGCCTCGACGATCAGCCGGGTCTCGATGCCGCGCTGCTCGGCGAACAGCGGCGCGTTCACGTACGAGACGTTCTCGCTGACGACGTTGGCGAGGATGCCCTTGAGGGCTGCCAGCCGGTAGACGCTGACGTCGTAGGCCGCGAGCTCGCCGCGCACCTCGATGTCGAGGCTCGTGAGGGCACTGTGCGCCAGCCCGGTGAAGAACTGTCCGAGCTGCTCGACCAGCGAGATGCCGGGACGCACGAAGGGGTCGATGATGCCGCCCGCGACGTTCACCGCATCGGGCACGAGGTCGCCCTCGAGCGCGAGCTTGACGGACTTCGCGACCGAGACGCCCGCCTTCTCCTGCGCCTCGTCGGTCGAGGCGCCGAGGTGCGGCGTGACGACGACGTTGGGCAGGCTCAGCAGCGGGAACGCGGTGCCCTCCGGCGCGGGCGGCTCGCTCGTGAACACGTCAAGGCCGGCTCCGGCGATCTCACCCTCGTTCAGAGCTGTGTACAGCGCCTCTTCGTCGATGAGGCCGCCGCGCGCGACGTTGACGACGAACGCCGTCTTCTTCATCAGGCGGAACTGCTCGGCGCCGATCATGCCGGTCGTCTCGGGAGTCTTCGGCATGTGGATCGTGACGAAGTCGCTCTGCGCGAGCAGCTCGTCGAGGTCGAGCAGCTGCACACCGAGCTGCTGGGCGCGCGTCGGCGTGACGTAGGGGTCGTACGCGACGACCGACACCCCGAACGCCTGCAGTCGCGCGGCGATGAGGGCGCCGATGCGGCCGAGGCCGATGATGCCGACGGTCTTCTCGAAGATCTCGGTGCCGGTGTACGAGCTGCGCTTCCAGGCGCCGCCGGCGAGCGACGCGTGAGCGGCCGGGATGCGGCGGGCGAGGCTGAGGATGTGCCCGACGGTGAGCTCGGCCGCCGAGATGATGTTGGAGGTCGGTGCGTTCACGACCATGACGCCGGCCGTCGTGGCCGTCTTGATGTCGACGTTGTCGAGGCCGACGCCCGCGCGGGCGACGACCTTCAGCACGGGAGCCGCGGCGATCGCCTCGGCATCCACCTTGGTCGCCGAGCGGATGAGCACCGCGTGCGCATCGGCAAGGGCCGACAGCAGCGCGGGGCGGTCGGTGCCGTCGACGTGACGCACGTCGAAGTCGGGCCCCAGGGCGTCGATCGTGGCGGGAGACAGTTCTTCGGCGATGAGGACGACAGGCTTCGGCACGGGTGGTTCCTTTGGGGGCGGTGCGCGAGCGCGCGGAGCAGGGCAGACCGGATGCCGCGCCGCACGCCGTCGGGGGCGAGGCCTGTGCCAGCCTACCGCCCGTGCGGCGACCCGCCCGACCGTGTGACAACCGCCGGGCTCGAGGGTCGAGAGCCTCAGCCGACCAGCGAGGCGCTGTAGCCGACGGTGTACGCGATGACGTTGAGCCAGAACACGGAGACGAGCGCAAGGCCCGTCACCATGACGAGCAGCAGTTCGTGCGCAGGGCGGCGGTGGCCGAGCACGAACGCGCCGCCCCATACGACGATGGGGAACACCGCAGCGAAGATCCACACGAACCAGCCGAGAGCGTTGAGCGACATGCCCGCGTCGCCGTAGAAGCCGATCGTCTCGACCAGGTTCCCGATCGCGTTCCACACTGCGTAGGCGTAGAACAGCCCCGCGAGCGCCGATATCGTCACCACCAGCCACAGCGGCGCCCTTCGAGTGCGACGTGCTGCGGCATCCGTGTTCTGGCCGGTCATTGCCCCACCGCCCCGATCAGCACGAACGGCCACGGCACGAGCAGGACCGCGCCTGCTCCGAGCCACGCGAAACGCACCCACGTGCGCCCCGTGCGGGTGAGCAGGACCACCGTCGCGAACCACAGCACCGGCGCGAGCACGGCGAGCCAGAGGCTGCCTTGGTACATCAGATCTGTGACCAGAAACGGTCGCCATCCCTGCAGTCGCAGGCCACCGACGATCCAGCCGATCGCGTAGAGCGCGTACACGCCGCCCAGCACGCCGAGGGCGACGAGCGCGCCGTTGCCCAGCGATCGCGGCTCGGCCACGGTGTCGCCGCCGGCCGGCGTCTCTTCTTCAACGGATGCCGCATCCGGGGTCCCCGCGGCGCCGACGGCCTCGCTGCCCTTGCCGACCGCGGTGTAGCCGTGCGGAAGCTCGGGCACCGAGGATCGCGCGGGCGCCTCGGGTGCAGGATCCGACCCGGCGGAATCACCGAGGTCGAGCGTGGGATCGTCGTCGCCGTCCCAGGAGAGGGCATCGTCGTCGCGTCCGGTCGTCACGCGTTCCAGAGTAGTGCGGCCGGAGGCGATGACGATGTGCACCGAACCGGCGGTCGCGGATCCGCCGGTTCACTCCCCCGGTGTGATGCACTGCACGCGATCGGCGCCGCGGGGTGCCGCGACCACGACGTGTTGCAGGCATCCCGGCATCCGGCCGATCGCCGCCATCTTCTCGGTGGCGACGAGGCGGTCGATCTGGTCGGCCGTCATGCCGGCGAAGCGATCGTCGCGCGCCGCCGTGACCCTCCCGATGAGCTGCTCCAGACGGTCGGCCGTCAGGTGCTGATCGAGTCCCTCCGGCCTCACCGGCACCTGCCGGGCCGTGTCGGTCTGAGGCGCCTGCGCCTGCGCGCCGGTCTGACAGGCGGCCAGTCCGAGCAGCAGCGTTCCGGCGGTGAGCGCGGCGGCCGCGCCGCGCACCAGGCGGGTGCGGCGCGGGGTTGCCGTCGTTGCGTCCATGATGATTCCTTCCACGAGCTCCCGCCCCCGTCGGCGGGAAGCGATACTTCACTGTCGGACGGGTGCGTATCCGGCCCGCCCCGACGGATATCCGTCGCATATCCGTCCTCTGCGCGGCTCTTGACCGGTGCGGACGCCGCGCTCAGACTTCAGGTGTGAGGATCCGGGTCTTAGGACCGCTGGAGCTGGGGGACGGAACGCTGGGGCCGCGCGAGCGGGCGCTGCTCACGGCGCTGATCGTGCGCCGCGGCGAGGCCCTCCGGCCCGCGGAACTGGCCGAAGCGTGGTGGGGCGACGACCTGCCCGCGACGTGGCCGCAGCAGATCCGCAACTCGATCGCGCGAATCCGCTCCCGGCTCGGAGCGGACGCGATCGCGACCCTCGCCTCGAGCTATCGCCTGGACGTGGACTCCGACTCGATCGACGCGGTGAGGTTCGAGACGCTGGTGACCGCAGCACGCGCCCACGCGTACCAGGGCGACGATAAGCGGGCGATCGATGCCTACCGCCGCGCGCTCGGGCTCTGGCGCGGGACGCCGCTGCAGGACGCCGCGGGCTGGCATCCGGGCGATGCGGAGTCCCGTCGGCTCCTGGAGATCCGGGCGACCGCCGAGGAGGAGCTGCTCGACGCGAGACTCCGCGTCGGTGAGCACCGCGCGGTCCTCGCCGACGCCGAACGACTGGTGCGCGCGGAGCCGCTCCGCGAGGACCGCTGGGCGATCCTCGCGCTCGCGGACTACCGCTGCGGGCGCCAGAGCGACGCCCTGGCGGCGATCCGCGCGGCCCGAATGCAGCTGAGCGAGGAGCTCGGGATCGAACCCGGCACGCGGCTGTCGGTGCTCGAGACGGCGATCCTGCGCCAGGATGCCTGGCTCGATGTTCCCGACGCGCCGGTCGAGCAGAGCACGCAGTGCCCGTATCCGGGTCTGCGAGCCTTCGGTCCCGAGGAGGCCGACCTGTACTTCGGCCGCGAGCACGATATCGACGCCGCGGTGGAGCGCACCCGGGCGGGAGGCATGGTGATCATCGCCGGTCCATCCGGCATCGGCAAGTCCTCGCTCGTGCTCGCAGGAGTCGTGCCGCGGCTGCGCGAGTCCGGAAGAACCGTCGAGATGGTGGCCCCCGGTCCTGACGCGGGTTCGCTGCTCGAGGGCGCCGCCGCCCGCGCCGACGTCCTCGTCGTCGACCAGGCCGAGGAGATCCTGGCTTTGCCGCCCGCAGACCGGGACGCGTTCGGCACCGCGGCGGTCTCTGCGATGAGCCAGGGACGGACGCTGGTGATGACGGCGCGTTCGGACGCGCTCGACCCGCTTCGTGCTCTTCCTGGATCCGGCGACGCCCTGGCAAGCGGCATCCTCCTTCTCGGCCCCATCTCGGTCACCGGCTGCCGCGAGGCGATCGAGGAGCCCGCCCGCCGGAGCGGACTGCGGCTGGAGCCTGGCCTCGTGGAGCTGGCCCTGCGCGACCTCGGCGACCGTTCGGGCACGCTGCCTCTCCTTTCCTACGCGCTGCGCGAGACGTGGATCCGCGGCGAAGGCGGCACGCTGACGGTGGCCGGCTATGAGGACTCGGGCGGCATCGCAGGTGCCGTCGCCCAGTCGGCGGAGTCGGTCTACCAGCGCCTCAGCCCGCACGAGCAGGACGTGTGCCGTTCTCTGCTGCTGCGCCTGCTCGAGCGCGAAGAGGACGGCACGGCCACGCGCCGACGTGTGCCCCTCGCCCCGATCCTCGAGGATCCGGGCCGGCGGCGCGTGGTCGAGGCACTCGCGGGTGCCAGGCTGCTCACGCTGGACGACACGTCGGTAGTCGTGACGCACGAGGCCGTCGCCGGCGCGTGGCCGCGCCTGGCCGACTGGCTGGACGAGGACGCGGACCGCGCCCGCGTGGTGCGCCTGGTGGAGGCTGCCGCCGCCGCGTGGGGTGCCGACGGACGCAACGACGAGGACCTCCTCCGGGGAGCGCGGCTGCACACCGTCCTTGCCGACCGGGAGCATCTCGAGGGCGATCTCACCGAGGCCGAGCGGAGCTTCGTCGCCGAATCGGAAGAGCGCGAACAGTCCGCGGTGCGGCAGCTCGAGATGCAGGCGGCGCGCGACCGTGCCCACAACCGCACGCTCCGAGCGGCCCTCGGGGCTGCGGCCGGCCTCCTGGCCGCCGCCGTCGTCGCCGGTGGGATCGCCGTGGTCCGCGGTCAGGAGGCCGCGGCGGCCTCCGAGTCGGCGCGCATCGAGGCGCTCGTGGCGTCGGCGCTCGTGCAGCGCAACTCCGACCGGGACCTCGCGGCCCTGCTGGCCGCCGAGGCCTACCGGCGGTGGCCAGACGACGATCGCACTCGCAGCGCGCTGCTGGGACTGGTGATGGGCGCTGACGGACTGGTGCGTCGAGTCGACTACGGAGGCGCACGCGTGGCCCTCGCGCCCATCCCGCGAAGCGAAGAGGCCGTGCTCGTGCGGGACGACGAGGACGGCTCCACGGTGGGATCGTCGACATGGACACCGGTGAGGTGACCCGTGAGCTCGACGTGCCTCTCGTCCCTGCGGAGACCCCATGGGACCGCGCCGTGGCAGTGAGCGACGGCGGCCAGATCCTCGCGATCCAGACGCCGATGTGGGCTGCCGAGGCCGAGGAGGAGTGCTGTCGCAACCACTTCCTCTTCGTGGATCTGGGGACGGGGGAAGCGCTCCACAGCAGTCAGGTGCTGAACGCGCGCACGACCTTCCAGATCGCTCTGCCAGAAGACGGCTCGGTCGCCTACGTGGGCAACCCGGTGACCCACGACCTGCAGGCGATCGATGTGGCCACAGGGGAAGTGACGGTCTCGTCGCCGGAGGCCCTCGCCGACCACACCGGAGTCGACGGCGACTCCGACAGTGTGGCGATCATCGGGCCAGATGCGGTGGCCGTCGGCTCGCCTGAGGCTCTCCTCGTCTACGACGATGCGTCGGCCGCGCTCACGCGGCGCATCCCGACGGAAGGCGACCTGACCTCCGCCGGACTCGTCGGCGATCGCGCGGGGGGCGTCATAGGAGCTGGACCGGACGGCGTCGCGCGCTTCGACGTCACCCGGGGCGAGATGACATGGCGCGCCGTGGTCCCGCCAGGGCGGCCGTGCCAGTACCTCGCATTGGTCGAATCCTCCGGCGTGATCTACTGCTCGCGCCTGGGCACCGTCGCGGCGCTCGATCTTGCAACGGGCACCTGGACCGGCGAGGAGTTCGCCACGCTGATGGACGAGTATGTGCTGCCGCTGCCCCGGGTCGGAGGAGAGGAGATGCTTCTTCACGCGCCGATCGCTTCCACCACCCTGTACCGCCGCCTGGACGGGACGGGTCCGGCGGCTGCGCTCGTCGCCCGGGGACGGCTGCTGGCGGGTGGGCTCGATGCGACGGGGGATGTCGCCATCACGACGTCGGCGGACGGGACCGGCTTCCAGCGATGGGACATCGAGGCGGACGTCCCACGGGGAGGTGCCGAGGAGTGGCTGTCGTGGATCGGTCCAGACGAACTCGAGCGATTCTCGATCGAAAGCGGCCTCGAGATCGTCGCCGACCACGACCTCGACGCCGGGAAGAACACCGTTGCGCACCTGGATCCCGTGATCGTCGACGCGCTCGGCGACGAAATCGTTCTCGTGCCAGGCCGGCCCGGCCCGCACGCCTTCGCGTTCGCGCCGGGGGTGAACACGTTCTTCGCAGTCGATCCGGCGACGGGCGAGGCGGCCGGTGATGCGCTCGAAGTGCCCGGCATCGAAGGGCGCATGTTCCTCAACCGCGTGAGCGAGAGCGCGGACGGGTCGAGAATCGCCCTCACGTACTACGACACGGGACCGCAGCAGACCTATACGGCAGTGCTCGATCCGCGCACCGGTGAGCTGCTCGCGCATGGCGCGCCCGCCACCGAAGGCAACGCCATCACCGGCACCGGCGATCTCATCACCGTGAGTGACGCCACGCTGACCCGCCACGACCTCGACACGCTGGAGCCCATCGTGTCGTTCCCAAAGCCTTTCAGCAGCGGCAACGCGATCCAGGTCAGCGACGACGGCAGCACGATGCTGGTCGTCGGCTGGGACAACCGGGCGGCGCTCTACGGACTGGACGGCGCGGTCAAGCTCGGCGACACGATCGATGCGCCTTCGCCCGAGCTCGCCCGGGGAGCCCAGCTCTCGCACGACGGCCGCCGCCTCGTGACGGGTACCGCCGACGGAATCCTCGTGTGGGACCTCGACCCTGCTCTCCACGCCAGGGCCGCGTGCGACATCGCGGGCCGTGAGCTCACGGCCATCGAGTGGGCGACGTATTTCCCGGGCGAGGATCAGCGCCCGACCTGCACACCCGACTAGCGGGGCGCCCGCCGTCAGTCGAACAGGCGCAGCATCAGTGTGTGCCAGGTCTCCGGGCCGACGATGCCGTCCGCCGGCGGCAGGAAGACCTGCTGGAACTGCCGCACGGCCGCGTCGGTCTGCGGGCCGAAGTCGCCGTCGACCGTCACGCCGGCCAGCAGCGTCTGGACCGCACGCACCGCCTCACCCTTGGACCCCGCAGGGCCGTCGCCCTGCTTCACGGTGATGATGAGGCTCGGCCAATCGAGCTGGCCGAGTGTGGTCGAGATCTCGACGGCCCGCAGGGTCTGCTGGAACGCCTGGACGGCCTGGCCGCTCAATGGGCCGAACGCGCCGTCTGCGGCGATCGTCGCGCCGTGCGCGCGCAGGAGGTGCTGCGCCGCGAGCACGCGCCAGTTCGTCGCCTGTGACGATCCCTGCTTCACGAGCGCCCACGGGCGCTCCCCCGGCACGAACGTGCTGAAGAACGACCATGTCTCGCGGCCGGCCACGCCGTCGAGCGAGAGCCCCCACGACTCCTGGAAGAACTCGACGCGCTCCCTCGTGATCGGGCCGAAGTCCCCGTCGATGACGAGCGGGTCCTCCCCCGGCGAGCGCGCGAGCCCGAACTGCTGGACGGCGCGCACGGCGTCGCCCGTCGATCCCTGGTGCACGGCGACGACGAGCCGGGGCCACGTGATCGGCCCGACGATGCCGTCCGACGGCACACCCTGCGCGGTCTGGAATGCGCCGACCGCCTCTGCGGTCGCGGGCCCGTACGCTCCGTCCACGGCCACGGCGTGGCCGTGTGCGCGCAGCAGGTACTGGATGCCCGGAACGATCGCGGCGGACGATCCCGGTCCGACGGTGCTCCACGGTTCGACGTTCATGACGGCTCCTCTGATCGGTGTCCGATGCGGGGGCTGGCCCCACTCGCTTCCGAGGTGTCGACGGTGCGCCGTGATACGTCCGTCCCGAAACGACGCGACCGCACCTCAGCCCGCGGCGGCGACGGCCTCCGCGACGATGCCGGCGTCTGTCACATCGTGTCCGGCCGCGCCGCCGCCGGGTCCGGACGGCGCGTCGCGGCCTGCCCGCGAGCGGGCGGACAGATGCACGGCGTCCACGCCTGCGGCGAAGAGAGCGGGGATGTCGGCCGGCCGCACTCCGCCGCCCGCCATCACCTCGGCGCCGCCGGATCGCGCCGAGAAGGCGGCCAGCGCGTCGATGCCGTCGATCGACCGGGTCGCGCCACCCGAGGTCAGCACGCGGTCGACGCCTTCCGCGACGAGGGCGTCGAAGACGGCGGCGGGGTCGGCCGAGGCATCGACCGCCCGATGGAACACCAGCGTCGCGGGCCCCGCGGCATCCCGCCATCTCCGCACGGTGTCGACATCGAGGCGGCCCGCCGGCGTCAGCGCGCCGACGACCACTCCGCCGGCACCCCGCTCGATGCAGGCACGGATGTCGGCCGACACCAGCGCGACCTCCTCGGCGCTGTACACGAACCCGCCGCCGCGCGGGCGCACCAGAACGTTCACCGTCGAGGGGTCGACGGCGGCCAGCACACCCTCGAGGACCGCGAGCGACGGCGTGAGCCCGCCGACGTCCAGCGCCTGGCACAGTTCGAGCCTTGTGGCCCCCGCCCCGATGGCGGCGCGGGCGCCCTCCGGGTCTTGGACAGCGATCTCGACAGGACGACGTGCTGACATGCCGCGAGCCTAGCCGGGCGTTCGCGCGGCTGCAGACAGGGTGAGACCCGCCGCGCTCGGGGCGGCGGGTCTCTACGGATTCAGGAGAACCGCAGCCGACGCGGCCTCGTGAAGAGGTTGCGGAACCACACGCCGACCCCGGCGACGGCATGCACGGTCGGGCTCGCGGGCGTGATCGTGACGCCGCGATCGGCGATGCTGCGCAGAATCTCGTTCTCGCGATTCAGGCTGGCCGCCCGCTCGCGATCGAGCCGGTCGGCCGTGAATGTCAGGGTGTTCCCGTCCATGGCCGTTCCTTTCGTGTTGATCGCCTGCTTCGGCGATGCTGTGATGTTCTGAGTGAGGTCTCGCTTGCGGTGATACCTGGGCTCCCCCGCTCCTTCCCTGTTCGGACGCAGCTTCCGCGTCCGGTGATGCCACCCTCGCGCCCGGTGGTACTCGCCGCGCCGTCGACCGGTACTCATCCGGTACTCGCCGGCCATGCGCGTCATTGACGCGGCGTGGTGGGCGTCCCACACTGCATTCATGGCCATCAGGGTCCTGGGGCCGCTCGAAACGGGGACAGAGCACGCCCTGAGCCCGCGGGAGCGGGCCGTGCTCGCCGCACTGATCGTGCGCGTGGGACGGACAGTTGCGCCGGGCGAGCTCGCGGAGGCCTGCTGGGGTGATGATCCGCCTCGCACGTGGCCTCAGCAGGTCAAGACTTCGGTGGCGCGCATCCGCGCGGGTCTCGGCACCACCGCCGTTCTGACCCGAGGCTCGGCGTACGCGCTCGGGATCGATCCCGCGACCGTCGACGCGTTCGAATTCGAGCGCCTCGTCTCCTCCGCTCGGCAGCACGCCCTGCACGACGAGAACGACCGCGCTGTCGAGATGTACCGACGCGGGCTGGCGCTGTGGCGCGGAGTCGCCTACGTCGAACTCGTGGACTGGGAACCCGCGGCGGTCGAGGCCGAGCGACTCGCCGCGATCCGCGACAGCGCTGAGGAGGAACTCCTCGAGTCGCGACTGGCTGAGGGCGAGCACCGAGCCGTGATCGCGGACGCGGAGCGGCTCGTGCGAGCGGCGCCGTTGCGCGAAGAGCGCTGGGCGGTCCTCGCGATCGCCAACTATCGGGCGGGCAGGCAGGCCGAGGCGCTCGCCACCGTTCGCGCCGCACGGGCGCGGCTCGTCGACGAACTCGGCATCGACATCGGCGCTCGCCTTCGCGAGCTGGAAGCGTCGATGCTCAGACAGGACCCGGCACTTACCCTCGTCAGGACACTGCACCGGGTGAGCGACGCGTGTCCGTACCGCGGCCTGGCCCCCTACTCGCCCGCTGACGTTGACGCGTTCTTCGGCCGCGACGACGACGTGGACGACATCCAGGAGCGGGTGCGCCCCGGGTCCCTCACGGCGGTGGTCGGCGCGTCGGGGTCCGGGAAGTCTTCCCTCGTGCTCGCCGGAGTGCTCCCGCGTCTCACGAGCGGACGCACGGTCGTCGTGCTGACAGCGGGGCGCGACGCGGCGCTCGACCTGCGAGCCCGGATCGAGCAGCGGGGCGCGGCCGACATCGTGGTCATCGATCAGGCCGAAGCGGTGTTCCAGCTCGCCGAGCGGGAGCGAGACGAACTCTGCGCGATCGTCGCGGACGTGCTCGCTGCCGGTTCGGCGGTGCTGATGACCTTGCGCAGCGAATTCCTCGATCGTGCGACGGGCCTGCCGTACGTCGGCACGGCGATCGGCCGTGGGGTGCTGGCGATCGGCCCGCTCACTGCCGATGGTCTCCGCCGGGCGATCGAGTGCCCGGCTGTCGGTGCCGGCCTGCGGCTCGAGCCCGGGCTGGTCGAGGTGATCGAGCGGGATGCCGGAGATCGCCGCACGACGCTCCCCCACGTCTCGCACGCGCTGGTCGAGACATGGGTCCGCCGCGAGGGGGCAACCCTGACGGTCGCCGGGTACGAGGCGTCCGGCGGCATCGCGGGAGCTATCGCCCAGTCGGCCGAGTCCCTGTACCGCTCCCTCGACGCGCACGACGCCTCCGCGTGCCGCTCGCTCATGCTGCGCCTGGTGCACCGAGGTGCGGACGGCGTCTCCGTGCGCCGCACCGCCTCGCTCGCACCTCTCGCAGCCGACCCGGCACGCCGCAGAGTGATCGATCGACTCGTGGCGGTTCGACTGCTGACCACCGACGCCGACGACATCACGGTGGCCCACGAGGCGATCGCCACAGCGTGGCCGCGGCTCGACGGCTGGCTCGAGAATGATGCCGAAGGTGCACGTCTCGTGGGCACGGTCGCCACCGCCGCCGAGCTGTGGCACGGATCCGGCCGGCGCAGCGAGGACCTCATGCGTGGGGCTCGGCTGCAGGGGGCGCTGGACTGGCGGGCGGACTCCGAGCCTGACCTCACCGCGGTAGAGCAGGAGTTCCTCGACACGTCCTCCGATCGGGAACGGGACGAGGTGCGCGAACTCGCGGACCGCGCCGCGCGCGACAGACGCAACATCCGTGGACTGCGGTGGACGATCGGAGGTGCGTGTGTCCTGCTGGTCGCTGCGCTCCTCGGCGGCGGGCTCGCCGCGGTTCGGGGCGCGGAAGCGGCGGCTGCGGCGGAGAACGCACGCGTCGAGGCCCTCGTGGCGACATCGCTCTCCGTGCGCGCGAACGACCGGGAGACGGCCGCGCTGCTCGCCGCCGAGGCGTTCCGCCGATGGCCGGAAGACCCTCGCGTGCGCTCTGCGCTCCGGGGAGTCATGATGAGCACCGGCGGCCTTGTCGACACCCATTTGGCGGAGGCCACGTACCAGCCCGCGATGGACGTGATCCCCGGTTCTGCGACGGCGGTGCGCGTCTCGTCCGAGGCGGAAGGGTCGGACCAGGCGACGATGCACGTCATCGACCTCGACACCGGCGAGGTCCGCGACCCGGTCGAACTCGACCTTCCGGCGGCAGTGCCGTTCGCCACACGAACCGTCGTGGTGAGCCCCGACGGCTCGACCGTCGCGATCCAGTCGCCGGCGTACCCGGGTCCCTCGGACCACACCGGATGCTGCTGGAGCCACGTCGCGTTCGTCGACCTTCGCACGGGTCGGCTGTCGCGGGCTACCGTGATGGTCCAGGCCCAGCTGTCCAGCCGACCGGTCTTCGATGAGACCGGACGCATCCTGTACTTCGCGCATCCCCTCATCGGCGACCTCATCGCCATCGATTCGGTGACAGGAGAGATCCACGCGTCGAACCCGGCCGCCCTCGACGAGCAGCCCACACCCGAGGATCGCGACCTCGGGCTGACCATCGTCGACGAGCGATCTGTAGCCGTCGCCGCAGGCGACGAGATCCTGATCTACGATCGTGCAACGCTGACGGTGACACGGACCATCCCGCTCGACGGCGACATGGCGGGCTCTGCCGTCATCTCCGATGGACAGGGAGGTGTCGTCGCGACCGGCGTGGACGGCACCGTCCGTGTTTCTCTCGCTACGGGCGAGACGCTGTGGCGACGAACGGCGGACCCCACACGGAACTGCAACACCCTGCACCTCGTCGCGCAGTCGAGTGTGGCCTGCGGGTCGTTCGCAGGAGCAGCGCTGATTGATCTGGAGACCGGAGAGACGCGGCGTGAACAGACCGCGCTCCAGCTCAATCTCTCGCCCGAGTTCGAGACGATCGACGACGAGTCTCTACTCGTCACTGTTGACACCTTCTCGATGTGGATGCGGTGGCGAGTCGACGGCGGGGGTGCCGGCGCGGATGTCGTTGCGAAGGGGCGTGAACTCGTCGACGGCCCGGAGGCCGGGGGATCAGTCGTGGTCACCCAACCTGTCGGCGGAGGTCGTATGCAGCTCTGGGACCTCAAGCGCGATGCACCGGTGGGTGAGGAGGCGGACCTGATCGTTCCGCTCGGCTCCGGCGTCGTGGCCCGCTCCGACGGCACCGGCCGACCGTCCTTGCAACGCCTCGCGGGCGAGGAGATCCCGCTGACCGTCCCCGACCTGCCGGAATCCTTCCACCTCGTCCCCGGCGGGTGGGCTCACCTCGCCTTCGCGTGGTGGGCGGACGCCGTCGTCGCCTTCGACCCGTCGACCGGCGCGCCCCTCGGACCCGCGATGAATCTGCCCGGTGTGCAGTTCGTCGATGTGCTCTCGGCAAGTGAGACACCCGACCAGCAGCGCGCGGTCATCACATGGTGGGAGGAATCGATCGGCTCGACGGAGACCGCGGTCTTCGACATCTCGACCGGCGATCTCCTCGTTCGCGGGCTCCACGGCCTCGAGCAGAGTCACGCCCTCGACAGCGATCAGGTGATCGGCATCGAGGCCGAGAATGCGCGCCGCTACGACATCCGCACTCTCGAGCCGATCTCGTCGCTGGCCCGGGCGATCGGCGGCAGTCAGCTGATATCGGCGAGCAGCGACGGTCGAACTCTGCTGAGTGTGGGGTTCAACAATGCGCTCACGCTCTACGACCTCAGGGCGGATGTGGCCCTCGCCGCTCCGCTCGACAGCGATGCGCCAGGCGTGCGCCTCCGAGGCGGCTACCTCACGGCCGACGGCGAGACGCTGCTCGAGGCGCTTCCCGACGGCATCCGCATCTGGGATCTGCGTCCCGTCGAGCAGGCGCTGGACGCGTGCGCGTTGGCAGGCCGCGAGCTGTCGGAGGAGGAATGGTCGACCTACTTCCCAGATGAAGAGCGAGTCGACACGTGCGCCGCTCTCACGTCCTGACTTAGCTCCGCGAGGTCCCCGGAGCCCGCGAAGCCCCGGCTCCCGCCCGAGGGAGCCGGACCTTCGCCGCCGGGATCAGAACACGGGGATGCCGGCGCGCACCAGCTTCCAGTTCACCACGTGGAAGTCGGCGGGATCGATCACGCCCGTCGCGGACGCGTATGCGACGATCGCCTCGCGAATGGCGACCTGGGCGTTGTAGACGACCGGGGCCGCCGCGATGTGCGGGAACCCGCCACCGCCGGACTGCCGGTAGTTGTTGACCGCCACCACGAAGCGCTGGTCGGCGGCGACAGGCACTCCCTCCCACGCGAGGTTCGCGATGCGCGAGCCCTGCGCCTGCGAGATGTCGATGTCGTAGGTCACGCCCGAGAACTGGTCGAAGTTGTAGTCCTGTGTCCCGAGGGCGTTCGTCCATGTAGCGGGGGCCACCGCTGCGTCGGGAGCCACCGTCAGGAAGTACTTGGCGGAGTACTCGAGGTAGTCCTTGATCTGTGCTCCTGTCAGCACCGAGCCCAGCAGCGTGTTGTCGTAGATATAGAGGCCGGCGACGTCTTTGATCGTCACCTGGCCCGCCGGGAACGTCGCCGCACGGTTGAACGGTGCCGCGAGAGAGATGACCGGAAGGGATGCCTCGGCCGTACCCGCGATCGCCTTCGATACCGTATCGATCTGCACGTGGTTGACGTAGTCGAGGATCGCGGTGTCCTTCCAGCAGGACTCGGCGGCCGACAGCGTCTCGGTCGAGGTCGCCACCGGGGTGTTCACGTACGCCACGACCGCGTCGTGCTGAGCCTTCACGACCTGCACCAGCGCCGGGTCGTCGGCGACCGTGTTGGTGTTCACCGTGAGCGACTTCGCCGCGGCCACGACCCACTGACCCCGCTCCATGGTGAGCTCGAGGTCGAAGACGCTGAGGCGCTGACCCCAGTTCTTCGGTTCGCTCATCACGACCTCTTTGCCTGTGACCTTGTTGATCACCCGCACTTCCGGCTTGTCGAGGTGTGCATGCCCGAACAGGATCGCGTCGATGCCCGGCACCTCCTCCGCCAGCATCCGGGCGGCGTTCTCCACCGGCAGGTCGGAACCGTACGAGGACAGGCCGCTGTCGCCGGCGTGCACGCTCACCACGACGACATCGACCCCCTCGGCGCGCATGACAGGTACCCAGCGGGCAGCCGTCTCCACGACGTCCAGAACGTCGAGGCGACCGCTCACATTGCCCTTGTCCCAGATCACGACGCCCGGATTCGTGAGCCCGAGCACTCCGACGCGGATCGGCTTGTATCCGGGCACGCGCATCTTCTTGACGATGTAGGGCCGGAACGCAGGCTCGGTGGTGCCCGCGTGCACGGCGTTGGCGGCCAGGGCGGGGGCATCCAGCTGCGAGATCCAGTCGTCGAGGAAGTCGAGCCCGTAGTTGAACTCGTGGTTGCCGAGCGCCACGGCGTCGTAGCCGATCGCGTTGAACCCTGCTGCGATCGGGTGCACGGCGCCGGATGCGTTCACCGGGTCGACGGTCGCGTAGTAGAAGCCGAGCGGGGAGCCCTGGATGGTGTCGCCGGCGTCGAAGAGCAGCGTGCGTTCACGGCCGCGGTCCGCGCGGATCTGGTTCACGAGGCTCGAGACGCGGGCCAGGCCGATGGTGTTGCCCGCGCTGTCGCTGTAGGCGGCGTCCTTGTAGTAGTCCCAGTTGAGCGCATTGGCATGGATGTCGGAGGTGCCCATGATCGTGATCGTGACCGACCTGCGACCGCCCTCAGCCGCCACCGCCTTCGGCGTCTGCGCCCAGCCCGCCGCGGCGAGGACGCTGGCCGCCGAGACGCCGACGAGGAAGTTGCGGCGACTGAGACCCGACCGAGGCGGGGTGTCCGCCTGAGGGTCGACGTCGTGGTCGGATTCGTGATCAGGCATGTGTTCTCCCATGGCGAGGATCACACCACGCGCGCGTGCCCGGCGACAAGGACCGGCTGATGAGGAAACTCTCAGCAAGCGGGCTCGCGCGTCAGGAACGGGCAGCAGCCACGGCGGCGGCCACGATGCCGGCGTCGGTGACGTCGTGGCCGTCGACTCCTCCACCGGGACCCGACGCAGCGTCCAGCCCCGTCCTGCGGCGGGCCGAGAGGTGGACCGCCTGCACTCCCGCATACACGATGTGGGGAATGTCCTCGGGAGCCACTCCCCCACCCGCGGTGACGTCGAGCGCCGTCCCGGCGAGGCTCGCGTAAGCCGCCAGGCGATCGACTCCGTCGATGCTGCGCACCGCGCCCCCGGAGGTCAGCACGCGGTCCACGCCCTCGGCGAGCAGCGCCTCGAAGACCTCGGCGCTGCGCGGTGAGGCGTCGATCGCGCGATGGAACACGAACGTCGCGGGACCTGCGGCGTCCCGCCATCGCCGCAGCGCCGCGCGATCGGCGCGGCCGTGCGCGTCGAGCGCACCGACGACCACGCCGGCGACACCGCGATCGACGCAGGCACGGATGTCGGCGGCCACGAGAGCGATCTCGTCGGCGTCGTACACGAAGCCACCGCCGCGGGGACGGACGAGCACGTTGACCTTCTCAGCGCCGACGGCGTCGCACACCGCCTCGATCGTGGCGATCGAGGGTGTGAGTCCGCCCGTCTCGAGCGCCTGGCAGAGCTCCAGCCGGTCGGCGCCCGCCGACATCGCCGCGCGCGCTCCTGCGGCATCCTGTACGGCGATCTCGACGACAGTGGTCACGGCACCACCTGGAGGGCGGCTGCGGCATCGCCTCGGAGCGCGTCCGGAACGACAACTCGCGCCGCGCCGCCCGGGGCACGACCGATCGCCGCCTCGGGCCCGCCCAGCCACCGGGCGCGCCCGGCTTCCAGTTCGACGGGGAGCTCGAGCACCCCCGCGGCGGGATCCAGCGCGATGACGTTCACTGCGCCGTCGACCGCCGTGTAGGCGCGCGGCGCACCGGTCTCCTCGAAGGCGCGCACCCACGGACGCGTGCCGTAGACCGCCGCGCCGTCGCGGCGCAGCCACGCGCCGAGCTCTCGCATCGCCTGCGCCTGCAGCTCGGGGATCGACCCGTCGGCACGCGGGCCGACGTTGATCAGCAGATTGCCGTTCTTGCTCACGACGTCGGCGAGGAGGCGGATGAGCTCCGTGCCGGACAGCGAATGGCCGGCATCCTCCGCCTGGTTGTAGCCGAAGGAGTACCCCAGCCCTCGCGTGGACTCCCACGGCTGCGGGACGATGTCGGCGACGTGGGTGTACTCGCGGGTCAGGAATCCGTGGCGCGGCACACCCCAGCGATCGTTGACGGCGCCCTCGGGGACCGCGGCGAGATAGCGGCGCAGGAGGGCGGCGACAGCGTAGTCCTCGGAGCCCTTGCCACCGTCCGGCCACTCGATGTCGTTCCACAGCACATCGGGGCGGAATCGCTCGACGAGCTCATCGAGCTGTGCCGCCGCGTACCGCGAGAACCACTCGTCGGCGCGACGGAACCGGAACAGATCCGTGTCGGACTCGATCGGCGGGAAGTCGCTGACGTGCCAGTCGAGCGCGCCCGAGAAGTACACGCCGAACCGTGCACCCGCGCGGCGGGTGGCGTCGTGCAGCTCGGCGATCAGGTCACGACGCGGACCGCGCCGGACGGCGTTGAACGTCGTCGTGTCGGTGTTCCACAGGCAAAAGCCGTCATGGTGCTTCGTCGTGGGGACGACATAGCGCGCTCCCGCGTCGGTGAGCGCGCCGACGAAGTCGTCGGCGTGGAAGCGCCCGGCATCCCACTGGTCGGCCAGGTCCTCGTAGCTCGTGCCGGTGCCGTAGAGCTCCTGATGGCGCCGCCACGTCGGGCTGCCGGCGATGCGGACGGTGTTGGCGTACCACTCGGCGTACTGGTGGTGGGCGTACGCGTCCTCGACGGGGACGCCGCCGGGCGGATGCGCCGGCGCCCACGCGGGCACCGAGTACAGGCCCCAGTGCACGAAGAAGCCGAGCTTGGCGTCGCGGTACCACTCCGGAACCGTCGCGTCCGGATACTCCGGCGTCGCATCGCCGAGGTCGGGCCCGGTGCGGGTCTCGAAGTTCATGCTCGGGCCTCCGTACCGCGGCGCCGTGCGACCAGGGCGCGGAGATCGGGTTCTTGATCGCTCGTGACGAAGGGGAAGGTGCCCGGACGCAGTCGCGAATGGCCGAGGCGCAGCAGGTCCTGGTCGACCCCGCCGGGCGTGAGGGCGAGCGTCCACCCCTCGGCGAGGTCGTACAGCTCCGGCTCGAGATAGCCGATCTTGACGATCACGATGTCGGCGCGCTCGGGGTCGAGGCCCAGCATCCGGAAGTCGTCGAGGTGATGGAAGGGCTTCCGGCGTTCGGTCACGATGGCGTGCACGGCGCCGCTGCGCACGACGATCTGCGTTCCTGCTACGGGGTCGCCGTCGGTGACGGAGAAGACCTCGCCGGTCATCTCGACGGGACCGCTGGGCCCGGCATCCACGCGTCCGCCCACCCGCAGGGCGACCGTGGCGCCGACGCCGGCGGCACGTGCGACGCGCACGGCATCCGGATCGAAGACGGATGCCGCCAGGACGACGCGTGAGCGGTCCGCGAGGTCCGCCCGCGCCAACAGGCGTCCCAAGGTCCACGACGCGTCACCGGCACCGCCCGCCGTGGGGTTGTCGCCCGAGTCCGAGATGACGTACGGCCGGGGCGCACCGGCCGCCAGCGCGATGTCGAGCGCATCGTCGAGCGTCGCCGTCGGGCCGACGAACGCGAAGTCCGACCGGGCGTCCCAGTACCGGCGCGCGAGGCGTTCGGCCTCCCGCGCGATCACGTCGCGGTCGTCGCCCGTCACGATGACCGTCGCGTGGCAGCGCGGCTCGTCCGCCCACGCGTAGCCGACCCACACGGCGGCGTCGACGACGCCGCTGAGCTCCTCGACATCGGGGATCGTGCCGTACAGCCCTTTCGCCGGTTCGAGCCTCGTGCTCGTCTTCTCGCCGGGCAGCAGCACCGGCACCCGCACCCAGGCCTTGTACGGGCGCCGCGTCTCGGCATCCGCTCCCCCGGCTCCGCGCAGGCGCTCGAGCAGATTGTGCACCGCGCGCTGCTTGGTGTTCATCCAGTCCTCGTGCGGAGCCATCCGATAGCAGGTGATGAGGTCGACGGCGTCGAACAGGGCGTCCGACACGTTGCCGTGGAGGTCCATCGATGCCGAGACGAGGGTGGCGGGTCCGAGCGCGTCGCGCACGGCGGTCGCGAGGTCGCCCTCGGCATCGTCCATCCCCACGACGCTCATCGCGCCGTGGATGTCGAAGAAGAAGGCATCGAACGGACCCTCGGCGCTGATGCCGTCCACGATGGCCCGCTTCATGCGCGCATATGTGTGCGGATCGACGGCGCCGCCCGGGAGGGACCGCCCATGGGTCAGCGGCACCCACTCCGCGGCATCCCGCAGCTCCTCACCGTCCGCGAGGAACGGGTAGTACGCGAGGAGCTCGTCACCGGTGCGGATCGTGAATGCCTCATCGCCGGAGATGTGCGGTGAGAACGTGCTGGATTCGATCGAGATGCCGCCGATGCCGATCCGCGGCCGGGCGAGGCCGGATGGGTGGAGGGTGCCGAGCGGCCCCTTCCAGATCTTGTCGGGGTCAGGACGCGACGTCACGGACGAGCTCACCTTCTGCGAACGGGGTGGAGGGGAAGGAATGGTCGGATGCCGAGACCAGCGCCGCAGCGCCGAGCACCACCGCATCCCCGCGCAGTGTGCCGGGCACGATGCGCAGCGGGACGCCCGAGACGGGCGGATCGGACGCGAGCGTGGCGGCGACGGCGGGCGCCAGCAGATCCCACGCGGCGGCGACGCCGCCGCCGACCACCGCGAGAGGCACATCGACGAGGGTCGCGGCCGAGATGCACGCCAGGGCGACGGCGCGACCGGCCTCGTCGAACATGCGCACAGCGGCAGGATCCCCGGCCCGCGCACGCTCGGCGACCACTCGCGCGGAGTCGACCGGCCGGTCCGTCGCCGACGCGTAGCGTCGCGCGATCGAGGTGCCCGACGCGAGCGTCTCGAGGTGCCCGGTGCGGCCGCACGTGCAGATCAGTTCGCTGTATCCGGGCGTGTGGCCGATCTCGCCGGCGGCCCCGTGCGGCCCGTGACGCAGTCTGCCGTCGAGCACGAGCGCGCCGCCGACGCCGGTGCCCAGCATCACGCCGAGGACGTCGCTTCCGCGTCCGGAACCCCACGCGGTCTCGCCGAGCAGGAACGCGTTGACGTCGTTCTCGACGCGCACCTCGAGTGCCAGCCGTTCGCGGAGCCGGGCGCCCAGCGGAAAGCCCGCCCAGTCGACGAACATGTCCGACGCGGCGCGGATGCTGCCCGTGCGGGGCTCGACGACCCCCGCGGCGCCCACGCCCACCGCGTGCGGACGCACGCCCGCGCTGTCGGCGAGCTCCTCCACCAGGAGCGCCGCCGTCTCGGCCATGGCAGCGCCCCCGGTGCGTGCCGGGGTATCGCGCATCGCTCGGGCGAGCACGGCGCCGTCGGCGGCGACGAGCGCGCCGGAGGTCTTCGTCCCTCCGATGTCGACGCCGGCGACGACAGCGGAGGACGCTGCGGACCCGCTCATCGGCCGCCCAGCCCGGCCATCGCGATGCCCTTCACCAGGTGCTTCTGAAGAACGATCACCAGGATCGTGGTGGGGATCATCGAGATGATGGCGGCCGCCATCTGGAGGTCCCAGCGCGTGCCGGTGAGCCCCGAGAAGCTCGCCAGTCCGACGGGGAGCGTTCCGAGCTGTGCATAGTCGACCGTCACGATGAGCGGCCACAGGTAGCTGTTCCAGAACGACAGGAACGTGAAGACCGCGAGCACGGCCACCGCCGACTTCGACAGCGGCAGGATGATCTGCAGGAACGTTCGGACCGGGCCGGATCCGTCCACTCGTGCGGCTTCGTCGAGTTCGAACGGGATGCCGCGGAAGAACTGCCGCATCAGGAAGGTGCCGAACGCGGTGAAGGCGAACGGGAGGATGAGCGCCTGGTAGGTGTTCACCCAGCCGAACCACTGCATGACCTGGAACATCGGGATGACCAGCACCTCGGCCGGCACCATCAGGGTCGCCAGGAACAGGACGAAGACGGCGTCGCGGCCCTTCCAGCGCAGCCGACCGAACGCGTAACCCGCCGTCGTGGACACGATCAGGACGACCACCGTGCCCGCGACCGCCACGAAGAGCGAGTTGCCGATGTAGGTCCAGAAGGGGCCGTACTCGAAGACCTCGGCGAAGTTGCCCCACTTCAGTTGCGAGCCGACCAGCGTCGGCGGCATCGAGAACATCTCCTCGTTGGGCTTGAGCGCCGAGAAGAACGCGTAGATCAGCGGCGCGATGAACACGAGCGCGGCGAGGTAGACGCACACGTGCGCGATGATCAGCCGGATCGTCTCGCCGCGTGTTCTCGGGGCCTTGGCGCGACGCCCGGTCTCCTCGGGGACGAACTCGTCCTCCGAGGTCATCAGGAGCGTCTGCTCGACGGCGTCGTCGATGCCGGTATCAGTGCTCATAGTGCACCCACTTGCGCTGCGCGGCGAACTGCACGCCGGTGATGACGATGATGATCGCGAAGAGGATCCATGCGGCCGCTGCCGCGAGTCCCAGGTCGCCGAAGGTGAAGCCCTGCTCCCAGATGAACATCACGAGCGGCTTGGTGGCGTTGCCGGGTCCGCCGCCGGTGAGCAGCTGCGGCTGGGCGAAGACCTGCAGCGCGGTGATCATGGTCATGATCGTCGCGAAGAAGATCGACGGCGAGATCATGGGGATCATGACGCTCCAGATCAGGCGGAAGCCGCGGGCGCCGTCGATGCTCGCCGCCTCCAGGACGCTCTCGGGCAGCTGCTCGAGAGCGGCCGAGAAGATCAGCATGTTGTAGCCGAGGCCCTGCCAGACGCTCATCGCGACGACCATGATCATCGCCCAGGACGGGTCGGCGAGGAAGTTCGGAAGGGTCACGCCGAACCAGCTCTGCGCGAGCCCGTTGAAGAGGCCCTGCGGCTGCAGCATCATCTTCCACACCAGGACGTTCGCGACCATCGGGACCACGACCGGGATGAAGAAGAGCACGCGCAGGGCGCCGCGGCCGCGGATCCGCGGACCGAGCCCGATCGCGAGGACGAGCGAGAGCGCGATGCTGAGCGGCACGTACAGCAGCGTGTACACGGCGGAGTTCCGCAGTGCCGGCCAGAAGTCCGGGCTCGATGTGAAGAGCGTGGCGTAGTTGTCGACGCCGTTGAAGGTGCGGTCGCCGAACGTCGGCCAGTCGTAGACGCTCATCACGATCGACAGCCCCACGGGCACGATCGTGAACAGGGCGAGCCCCACCAGGGCCGGGCTTGCGAAGCCCAGCGCCTGGCGGGCCTCGGCCCTGGCGAGCGATCCCCGACGTTTCGTCGTGATCGTCATCAATCTGCTTTCCTGCTCAGGTGCGAAGATGCGGAAACGGGTCCGGTCAGTTGCCGAACTGCGTCTGAGCGCTCTCCAGCAGGTCCGACATCTCCATCTGGCCGTTGTAGACGCTGACCAGGTTGGGCTGGATGTAGCTGTCGAGCTTCTCCCAGTTCTTCGTCATGTAGAGCGGCACCGTCGTCTCGAAGGCGGACTCGAACACCGTCTGGACCTGCTCGCGGTACTGCTCGTCGATCGAGTCGAAGTACAGCGGCTGCGACTCGGTGCGCGCGGGGTACGAACGGCCGGACGAGGCGATGTAGTCCTGCGCGTCCTTGCCGAGGAGCGAGCCCATGACCTTCAGGGCCTCTTCGGGGTGGTCGCACGTCTTCGAGATGCCGTAGCCCGAGCCGAGGATCGGCCCCGAGTTGCCGTGGTCCCCGGTCGGCAGCGGCGCCATCCCGGCGGCGAAGCCGGACTCGTTGTTGAGGTAGCTGACGGCGTTCCATGTGCCGTCGACCGCCATCGCGGCGTTTCCGCCGGTGTACTGGTTCTCCCCCCAGCCGGTGTCGGAGGCCGAGGCGACGGGTGCCGCGACACCGAGATCGGTCACGAGCCCGGAGTACCAGGACGCCGCATCCACGAAGTCAGCGTCGTCGATGTGAAGCGTGCCGTCTTCGGACGCCGGCTGCTTGCCGGAGTAGGCGATGGGCATCGACATCCACTGGTAGCCGCCCATGCCCATCCCGAAGCCGTACTTGCCATCCGTCGTGGCGGCTGTGGCGATGTCCTCGAAGTCGTCGAACGTCCAACCGATCTCGGGGCTTGCCGCACCGGAGGCGGTGAGCATGTCCTGGTTGTAGTAGACGAGCATCGTCGCGACGTCGAACGGCACGCCGTACAGGCCGCCCTCGAAGCTGAGGATTCCTTCGGCGCCGGGGTTGAAGTCGGCGAAGTCGAGGCCCGCCGCCTCGAGGTCGTCGGTCGTCAGCTCGCGGAAGCCGTCGGTGAAGCCGCCCAGCTGAGCGCCGCTCATGCCGGTGACGCAGGCCATGTTGCCGCTGGCCATGTTCGTCGTGAGCTTCGTGAAGAAGTCGTTCCACGGCGCGGTCTGGAGCTTGACCACGACCTCGGGATTCTCCTCCTGCGCGATAGCGACCTGCTTCTCGAGCGCCGTCGTGTCGTCCTCGCTTCCCGCCCACATGTCGACGACGATCGTCGGCTTGCCGTCGGTGGACGCGTCCCCGCCGGATCCGCTCGCGCACCCTGTCAGCACCACCGCTACGCCGGTGGCCGCAGCCACCGCGCCGACGTGCAACTTCTTCATCGAATGTCTCCTCTGTCAGCCAGTCTTGATCAGGTTGTTTCGATTGTCGAACTAACCTTGTACTCTTGTGTCGCAAGTAACCCTCGCAGGTTTCGATTTGCGACGCAACCTGAACATCGGATGTTTATCGACGTGTGATACTTCGTCACGTCTCGGAAACACGGACCGCCCCACCACCTGCGAGAGGCCACATGACCCCGGACACCGACCGCTCTTCCGCCGACGAGGAGCTCTCCCGTCGCATCGTCGATCTGATCGCGCGGGGCGAAGCCCGCTCCCGCTCAGAGCTCGCCGCGACCCTCGGCCTGGCGCCGTCGACCGTCAGCCTGCGCGTGCAGTCGCTCATCGACGCGGGCCTCCTCGACGAACGCGGCGACGGCACATCCCGCGGTGGGCGCCGTCCCCGTCTGCTGGGGATCGACGAGAACTCCGGCGTCGTCCTGACCGTCGACCTGGGCGGCGGCCACGCGCGCATCGGCGCCCACTCCCTGAGCGGCGAGCTCCGGGAGACGCGATCCATCCCCGTGGTGCTGGCGGACGGGCCGGAATCGACGCTGGACGCCGTCTGCCGGGTCTTCGACGAGCTCGGCCGCGACACCACCGTCCGCGCGATCGGCATCAGCCTCCCCGGCCCGGTCGACATCGTCACCGGCTCGGTCACCCAGCCCTCGCGCATGCCCGGCTGGCCGGGCTTCCGCGTCGGGGACCACCTCCGGCAGCGCTACGCCGTCACCGTCGCGGTCGACAACGACGCGAATCTCGCGGCGCTCGGCGAGCACCGTGCGCAGTTCGGCGCAACCGGCCACAGCATCACCGTCAAGGCCGGCACGGCCATCGGCAGCGGCATCATCGTCGACGGTCACATCCACCGCGGCGCGACCGGAGCGGCCGGCGACATCACGCACACGCGCATCGACGGCAGCGGCGACATCCCGTGCTCCTGTGGCAACACCGGGTGTCTCGAGACCGTCGCGAGCGGTGCAAGCCTGGTGCGCCAGATGCGCGAGCGAGGACGCACCGACGTGGCGACGACCGTCGACGTGCTGGCTCTCGCCCGTGACGCCGAGCCGGAGGCCACGACCATCGTCCGCACCGCGGGCACGCATCTCGGGCAGGCGCTGTCGGGCGTGGTCAACTTCTTCAACCCGCACGCCGTGTTCCTCACCGGCAGCATGAGCGCGTCGGAACCCTTCATCGCTGCGGTGCGCAGTCGCGTCTACGAGGCGTGCCACCCGCTGGCGACGCAGCAGCTGCGGATCGAGGCCGCGCAGACCCGGGCCGACGCGATCCTCTACGGCGCGGCGCGGTGGGCGCTCGACAACCTCGAGCTGCCCACCGCCTGACGGGTCAGCCCTCGTCGAGGATGAGCTCGATGACCGGGACGAGCACGTCGGGCCGCACCACCGGCAGGTGGACGGTCAGCGTACCCTCCGCCTCGCCGGCGGGAGTCATGTTGCTCGCCACCTGTGCCGGATCGGCGACCGACGTGCGCAGCCACGAGCCGTCGTGGAGGAAGCGCGCATACGAGACCTTGCCCGCCAGATCGGGCAGGTGCACGAACCCCAGCGGCCACGAGAACAGGTGCAGGTACAGCCGGCGGCCGCGCCGCGTGTAGACGCCTTCGCGCGGCGGCTCGATGTCCGCATGACCGGCGCCGACGACCGCACCCCGGTGCAGCCGCATCCATTCGCCGATCTCCGAGAGCGTGCGCTCGTCGCGCGGGGCGATCGCCCCGCGGCCGTCCGGCCCGATGTTGAGCAGCATGTTGCCGTCCATCGACACCGAGTCGGCGAGCATCTGCACGAGCAGCGTCGCCGACTTCTGCTCGGTGTTGTCGCGGTGATA
Source organism: Microbacterium sp. ZW CA_36 (assembly GCF_044987475.1). NCBI lineage: Bacteria > Bacillati > Actinomycetota > Actinomycetes > Micrococcales > Microbacteriaceae > Microbacterium > Microbacterium sp. ZW CA_36. The sequence goes on along the minus strand of NZ_JBJDRL010000004.1, from coordinate 90,680 downwards.
GCCCCACGAGCCGTTCATGGTCTGGCAGGCCTCCCAGACCTGCGGCTCGCCGTCGATGACGAGCGGCGCGGTGGGCTGGTACTGCTCCGGGGTCACGAAATCACCCGGGATGCCGAGCCGATCGTTGACGAGCATCTCGGGCTGGAGTCGGCGGCACATCGCCAGGAGCGCCTCGGCACCCCAGTCCTCCGGTCCCTTGCCTGCCAGACCGTCCATCGACTGCGGAGAAGTGAAGTCGAAGAAGAGGTAATCGATCGGGCCGTAGTCGGTCAGCAGCTCCCGCACCTGCGCGTGCAGGAACTCGCGGTAGCGCGCCATGTCGCGGCCCTCATTGAGCGCGGCGACGTCGTCGCCGCGGCGAGGATGATTCCAGTCGACGGTGAAGTCGGGGTGGTGCCAGTCGAGGAGCGAGTGATACAGACCGACCCGCAGACCCTCCTCCCGGAGGGCGTCGACGTACTCGCGCACCAGGTCGCGGCCGCAGGCGGCCACGGCGTTGAAGTCGCTGACGGCGGTGTCCCACAGCGCGAATCCGTCGTGGTGCTTCGTGGTGAGGACGACGTAGCCCATGCCCGTCGCCTTCGCGCGGCGCGCCAGAGCCCGCGCGTCGAAGAGGTCGGGATCGAAGTGCTCGAAGTACGGGCGATATTCCTCGTCGGTCAGCCGTTCGTAGTTCTGCACCCACTCGTGACGCGCGGCTGCGCTGTACAGACCGAAGTGCACGAACATCCCGAATCGCGCTTCATCGAACCACTGCTGTCGCATCCTCACCCCACTCACCTTTCACCTGTGCGTGCCTCCATCCTGGCACAAACATCCGATGTCTTGGCGTTGCGAAGTGGCATTGCCCGCAAACGCGAGAGCCCGGCTCCTTTCGGGGCCGGGCTCTCGGAGCCGCACGCGATGCGCGAGGCAAGAGGTGGATCAGCGCGCCGCGTTGCCCTCCACGTAGTCCTCGTCCTGCTGCTTCCAGGCGAAGAGCGAACGCAGGTCCTTGCCGACCGACTCGATCGGGTGGGCAGCGGCCTTCTCACGCAGCTCGAGGAACTCGACGGCGCCGTTGTCCTGATCGTCGATGAAGCGCTTGGCGAACGCGCCCGACTGGATGTCGGCGAGCACGGCCTGCATGTTCTCCTTGACGTGCGGGTCGATCACGCGCGGGCCGGAGACGTAGTCGCCGTACTCCGCGGTGTCGGACACCGACCAGCGCTGCTTGGCGATGCCGCCCTCCCACATCAGGTCGACGATGAGCTTCAGCTCGTGCAGCACCTCGAAGTACGCGATCTGCGGCTGGTAGCCCGCCTCGGTCAGCGTCTCGAACCCGTACTGGACGAGCTGCGACACACCGCCGCACAGGACGGCCTGCTCGCCGAACAGGTCGGTCTCGGTCTCTTCGGTGAACGTCGTCTTGATGACGCCCGCGCGCGTGCCGCCGATGGCCTTCGCGTACGAGAGCGCGGTCGCCCACGCCGAACCCGAGGCATCCCGCTCGACGGCGATGATGTCGGGGATGCCGCGACCGGCGACGTACTCGCGGCGTACGGTGTGCCCCGGCGCCTTCGGGGCGACCAGGATCACGTCGACGCCCTCGGGCGCCTCGATGTAGCCGAACCGGATGTTGAAGCCGTGCGCGAAGGCCAGCGTCTTGCCCGCGGTGAGCTTGTCCTTGATGCTCTCGTTGTAGATCGAGCGCTGGTGCTGGTCGGGGGCCAGGATCATGATGAGGTCGGCCCACTCGGCCGCGTCGGCGACCGACTTGACCTCGAAGCCCTCGTCCTGCGCCTTCTCGGTCGACTTCGAGCCCTCCTTGAGCGCGATGACGACCTCGACACCCGAGTCGCGAAGGTTCTGGGCGTGCGCGTGACCCTGCGAGCCGTAGCCCACGATCGCCACCTTCTTGCCCTGGACGATGCTCAGGTCGGCATCGGCGTCGTAGAAGATCTCAGCCATCTTCGTGTTTCTCCTTGTGTGTTACCGGTCGTTGAGCGAGCGAAGCGAGACGAAACGCTCGATAGGAATGGTCAGCCGCGCAGCACGCGCTCGGTGATGCTCTTGCCGCCGCGACCGATGGCGACCAGGCCCGACTGCGCGAGCTCCTTGATGCCGAACGGCTCGAGCGCGCGCAGGAAGGCCTCGACCTTGCCCTTGTCGCCGGTGACTTCGACGACGAGCGCGTCGGGCGCGTAGTCGACGATCTGCCCGCGGAACAGGTTGACGACCTCGAGCACGTTCGAGCGCGTCTGGTTGTCGGCGCGCACCTTCACGAGCATGTGCTCGCGCTGAACGGATGCCGACGGGTCGAGCTCGACGATCTTGATGACGTTGATGAGCTTGTTCAGCTGCTTCGTGACCTGCTCGAGCGGCAGCTCGTCGACGTCGACCACGACCGTGATGCGCGAGAGTCCGGGGACCTCGGTGACGCCCACGGCGAGCGACTCGATGTTGAAGCCGCGGCGTGCGAACAGCCCGGCGACGCGGGTCAGCAGACCCGGCTTGTCCTCCACGAGGAGGCTCAGCACGTGACTCGTCATGGCCTCAGTCCTCCTGCTCGTCGAAGGCGGGCGAGTGATCCCGCGCGTACTGGACGTAGCTGTTGCTGACGCCCTGCGGCACCATCGGCCACACCATGGCGTCGGCGCTCACCACGAAGTCGATCACCACGGGGCGATCATTCGTCTCGAGAGCGGTCCGGATCGCGGCATCCACGTCCTCCTCCTTCTCGACGCGGATCGCGAGGCAGCCGTACGCCTCCGCCAGCTTCACGAAGTCGGGGATGCGCACCGTGCCGTGGCCCGTGTTGAGGTCGGTGTGGGAGTGCCGGCCGTCGTAGAACAGCGTCTGCCACTGGCGCACCATGCCCAGCGACGAGTTGTTGATGATCGCGACCTTGATGGGGATGTCGTTGATCGCGCAGGTGGCGAGCTCCTGATTGGTCATCTGGAAGCAGCCGTCGCCGTCGATCGCCCAGACGACACGGTCGGGTTCGGCCACCTTGGCGCCCATGGCCGCGGGCACCGAATAGCCCATCGTGCCCGCTCCGCCCGAGTTCAGCCACGCGTTCGGGCGCTCGTACTTGATGAACTGCGCCGCCCACATCTGGTGCTGACCCACGCCGGCGGCATAGATGCCCTCGGGGCCGGTGAGCTCGCCGATGCGCTTGATCACGTACTGCGGCGACATCAGGCCATCGGTCGGCTGCGAGTAGCCGAGCGGGAACTCGTCGCGCAGGCCGTCGAGGAACGACCACCACTCGGCGATGTCGGGAGCGGAGTCGCGGCTCACCGCACGGAACGCGGCGTCGAGGTCGACGAGCACGTCCTTCAGGTCGCCGACGATCGGCACGTCGGCGGTGCGGATCTTCGAGATCTCAGCCGGGTCGATGTCGACGTGCACGACCTTCGCGTTCGGCGCGAACAGCGCCGCCTTGCCGGTGACGCGATCGTCGAACCGCGCGCCGAGGGCGACGAGGAGGTCGGCCTCCTGCAGCGCCAGCACCGCCGGGACGGTGCCGTGCATGCCGGGCATGCCGAGGTGCTGCGGATGCGAGTCGGGGAACGCTCCCCGCGCCATGAGCGTGGTGACGAGCGGTGCGCCGGTCGTCTCGGCGAGCGCGCGCAGCTCTTCGGAGGCACGCGCGCGGATCACGCCACCGCCGACGTACAGCACCGGCTTCTTGGCGTCGGCGATCAGCTGGGCCGCAGCCTGGATCTGCTTGCCGTGCGCCTTGGTCACCGGACGGTAGCCAGGGAGGTCGATGTTCGGCGGCCAGACGAAGGGTGCCTCGGCCTGCTGGGCATCCTTGGTGATGTCGACGAGCACGGGGCCGGGTCGGCCGGTCGATGCGATCTCGAACGCAGCGGCGATCGCGCCGGGAATGTCCTCGGCGCGCTTGACGAGAAAAGAGTGCTTCGTGATCGGCATCGTGATGCCGACGATGTCGGCCTCCTGGAAGGCGTCCGTGCCCATGAGGGTCGAGAACACCTGCCCGGTGATGCAGACGATCGGCACCGAGTCCATGTACGCGTCGGCGATCGCGGTGACGAGGTTGGTGGCGCCCGGGCCGGAGGTCGCGATGGCGACGCCGACACGACCGGACGCCGCGGCGTAGCCCTCGGCGGCGTGGCCGGCGCCCTGCTCGTGGCGGACGAGGATGTGGCGCACCGACTCGTCGTCCATGAGCGGGTCGTAGACGGGCATGATGGCCCCGCCGGGAAGACCGAAGACGTCGGTCACCCCGAGCAGGTCGAGCGAGCGGACGACCGCTTCCGCGCCCGTGAGCACGGGCGTCGAGGCGGTGCGGGCGGGCGGCCGGGGAACGGCCGCGGCGGTGTCGGCTGACATGGTGAGATTCCTCACAGATGGATCGGACGGGATGTCGGAGACCAGGCTCAACCGGTGGTCGCGCCCTCCGCAGCGGAGCGCACGAGTCGGGAGTACTTGGCAAGGACGCCACGGGTATAGCGCGGGGGAAGCGGCTCCCAGCCAGAGCGGCGGGAGTCAAGCTCAGCCTCGTCGACGAGTAGGTCGAGAGTGCGAGCCGCGATATCGACCCGTATCAGATCACCATCGCGCACGAAGGCGATGGGACCAGCGTCCACCGCTTCGGGTGCTATGTGGCCGATGCACAGGCCGGTTGTGCCGCCTGAGAATCGTCCGTCCGTCAAGAGTAGTACATCTTTTCCGAGCCCAGCGCCCTTGATGGCCGCGGTGATGGCCAGCATCTCACGCATGCCGGGTCCGCCCTTCGGGCCTTCGTAGCGGATGACGACGACATCCCCCGCGGCGATCTCTCCCGCCTCGAGCGCGTCCATCGCGGCGCGTTCGCGCTCGAACACGCGCGCGGGTCCCTCGAACACGTCGGCGTCGAAGCCGGCCGACTTGACGACCGCGCCCTCGGGCGCGATCGAGCCGTGCAGGATCGTGATGCCGCCCTTGGCGTGGATCGGGTCGTCGAACGTGTGGATCACCGTGCCGTCGACTGGATCGGGGTCGAGGTCGGCCAGGTTCTCGGCGAGCGTCTTGCCGGTGACCGTGAGGGCGTCGCCGTGGAGCAGGCCCTCATCGAGCATGGCCTTCATGATGACCGGGATGCCGCCGTGGCGGTCGACATCGTTCATGACGTACTTGCCGAACGGCTTCATGTCGGCCACGTGCGGGACCTTGTCGCCGATGCGGTTGAAGTCGTGCAGGCTCAGGTCGACATCGGCTTCGCGGGCGATGGCGAGGAGGTGCAGCACCACGTTGGTCGAGCCGCCGAGCGCCATCGCCAGGGCGATCGCGTTCTCGAACGCCTCCTTGGTGAGGATGTCGCGCGTCGTGATGCCCTGGCGCAGCAGATTCACGACGGCCTCGCCCGAGCGATGGGCGAAGTAGTCGCGGCGGCGGTCCGCCGAGGGCGGTGCCGCGGAGCCCGGAAGGCTGAGGCCCAGCGCCTCGGCCACCGACGCCATCGTGTTCGCGGTGTACATGCCGCCGCACGCGCCCTCGCCCGGAGCGATCGCGCACTCGATGCGCTTCAGGTCGGCCTCGCTCATCTTGCCCGCGAGACACGCGCCGACCGCTTCGAACGAGTCGATGATCGTGACGTCCTTCTCGGTGCCGTCCGAGAGCTTCACCCAGCCGGGCGCGATGGAGCCGGCGTAGAGGAAGACGCTGGACAGGTCCAGCCGGGCCGACGCCATCAGCATGCCCGGGATCGACTTGTCGCACCCGGCGAGGAGCACCGAGCCGTCGAGGCGCTCCGCCATGATGACCGTCTCGACCGAGTCGGCGATGACCTCGCGCGAGACGAGCGAGAAGTGCATGCCCTCGTGGCCCATCGAGATGCCGTCCGACACCGAGATCGTGCCGAACTGCAGCGGGTAGCCGCCGCCGGCGTGGACACCTTCCTTGGCACCCTGCGCCAGACGGTCGAGGCTCAGGTTGCAGGGGGTGATCTCATTCCAGCTGGACGCGATGCCGATCTGCGGCTTGTCCCAGTCCGCATCCCCCATGCCGACGGCGCGGAGCATGCCGCGCGACGTCGTGGCTTCGATGCCGTCGGTGACGACGCGGCTGCGGGGCTTGATATCGATGGTGTTGTCGGCGGGCGAATGGGGCTGGGCCATTGGCTCAGTCTATTGCCGCGGGGCGGGTCGCTCTCGCGAGGCCCCGTTCCTGCCCGCAGACACGCTCGCCGGGCGTGTCGCTCACCCGCGCAGGCGCGTCCGCTCCGCCGCCAGCAGCGTCAGGAGGTCCGCGAGAGCGGCGATGTCGGGCACGCGCACGGCCGCCGCAGTCGGGCCGTCGCCGACGCGCACGCCGAGGTCGTCGGCACCGAGACTCGCCAGCGCGTCCTCGTCGGTGACGTCGTCTCCTGCGAACAGCACCGCCGTCGCCCCCACGCGCTCGCGGAGCTCGGCGATCGCGGAGTCCTTGCCCTCGTGGCGGAACGCGAATTCGACGATGTTGTGCCCGGTCCGTCGCCGCCAATGCGGCGCCTCCGCCGCGACGATCTCGTCGGCGAGGCGATTCGCCTCCGCCGCGTCCTCCGCCGTGGCGCGCCGGGTGTGGACACCGAACCCGAAGGTCTTCGGCTCGATCCAGACGCCGTCCAGCGCCGCCGTCGCCGCCTCGGCGTGCGACCGCATCGTGTCGCGGAGCGTGACATCCGCCTCGTCCTCACCGTGGCTCTGCAGGCCCTCACCCGGGATCCAGAACTCGGCGCCGTGGGATCCGGCCAGGAGCACGCGCGACGCGTCGTCGTGCTCGGCGATCACCCGCAGGTCGACGAGGCTCCGCCCGGAGACGAACGCGACGAGCGTGTCGGGCGCGGCGACCAGGGCGTTCACGGCGTCACGTGCGGCAGGCAGCATCCGCGCGTCCATCGGCTCGTCCTCGAGCGGCGACAGCGTGCCGTCGAAGTCGAGTGCGACGAGCAGGAGATCGGATGCGGCGATGCCGGCGATCGCGTCGCGCACATCGTCCGCGAGATCGAGGCTCATCCGCGTGCCTCCGCAGAGCGATTGAGCGCGGGGAAGCGGTTGCGCTCGCGCGCGCCGTCGAGGGCGTCGAGGAACGACTGCGACCAGCGCGCGACGTCGTTCTCCACCACCTTGCGCCGCAGCGCCCGCATGCGGCGACCCTGCTCGGCCGAGGGCATCTCGATGGCGCGCATGATGGCGTCCTTCATGCCGTCGATGTCGTGGGGATTGATGCGCACCGCGCTCGGCAGCTCGTCCGCCGCGCCCGCGAACTCGCTGAGCACCAGCACGCCTCGGTTGTCGATCCGCGACGCGACATACTCCTTGGCGACCAGGTTCATGCCGTCACGGAGGGCGGTGACGAGCATGACGTCGGCGGCCAGGAACAACGCCACCATCTCCTCCCGCGGGTACGCCTGGTGGAGATAGCGGATCGCGGTGTGCCCCATCGTGTCGTGGTCGCCGTTGATGCGGCCGACGGTGAGCTCGATCTCGTCGCGCAGCTGCATGTACGCGGCGACCCGCTCGCGGCTGGGGCTCGCCACCTGCACGAGTGTGACGTCCTCGACCGCGATCTTGCCGTCTTCGAGCAGTTCGCCGAAGGCCTTCATGCGGTGACGGATGCCCTTGGTGTAGTCCAGGCGGTCGACGCCGAGCAGGATCTTCTTGGGGTTGCCGAGGCTCTCGCGGATCTCCTTCGCGCGCGCCCTCACGTCCTCCTGACGGGCGAGCTCGATGTACGAGGACGCGTCGATCGAGATCGGGAAGGCCTTCGCGAGAGCACGCCGGCTCGTACCGTCGGGATTCGGAACGGTGATCCCCGAAGCCTTCGTGTCATAGCGCAGCTGGCGACGCACGGCGCGGGCGAAGTTGCCGGCGTCCGCGACCCGCTGGAAGCCGATGACGTCGGCCCCCAGCAGCCCTTCGAGCACCTGGCGGCGCCACGGCAGCTGCGAGTACAGGCCGTATGCGGGGAAGGGAATGTGGTGGAAGTAGCCGATCGTCAGGTCGGGACGGGCTTCGCGCAGCATCTGCGGCAGGAGCTGCAGCTGGTAGTCCTGCACCCACACCGTCGCGCCGTCCGCGGCCACTGCGGCAGCAGCCTCGGCGAAGCGCCGGTTCACCTTCACGTAGGCGTCCCACCACACGCGGCGGTATCGGGGCTCGGCGATGACGTCGTGATAGAGCGGCCAGAACGTGTCGTTCGACATGCCCTCGTAGTACAGCTCGACGTCTTCGGTCGTCAGCATCACCGGCACCAGATGCGTGCCCTCGAACTCGAACGGGTCGACCTCGATGTCGGGCTGCCCGGGCCAGCCCACCCAGGCGCCGTCGGCTCGGCGCATCACCGGCTCGAGCGCGGTCACCAGCCCGCCGGGCGAGCGTCTCCAGCCTGGCTCGCCGTCGCCGTCGACGACGCGGTCGACCGGGAGGCGATTGGCGACGACGACGAGTTCGGCGATTCGGCCGGGCGCGGGAGGGTGGGGCTCTGTCACGCGGGCTCCTGACGGTTTCGTGGACTCGGCAACGGCCCCAGGCTAACAGCGCCCTCATCCGGGCCGAGCGCCCTTGACGTGCGACGCATGCCCATGTCAAGGGGCGCGTCCGGACCGACTGCCGCGCTAACGTGGCCTCATGCGCAAGTACCTCTTCGGCACCGGCATCCTCACCGCGTTCACCGGCGGGCTGACGCTGCTGAGAGGCCTCCGCGAGAACGAGCCGTTCACCTGGCGCATGGCGCTGGCATGGCTCAGCTGGGGCATCTCGCTGGCGCTCGCGGTCGGGGCCATCGTCGATGTGCGCCGGGCATCGCGCGGCGCACTCATCGCGAACGACTCTCCCGTGCACGGCCGCGAGAAGAAGCTGCTCAAGCGTCGCCTCGACCGCTGACCTGACCCCGACTCAGGCGGGCCACTCCCCCGCCCCGGTCGCTGAGCGAGCGCCGGCGACCGAGACGAAACGCATCGAGCCACCGACGTGCACGGGAGGCGTTTCGTCTCTGCGTTTCGACTCGCAAGCTCGCTCAACGACCACGTTCCTCGCTCGCTCAACGACCGAAACTGCCCTCAGCGCGTGAGGATCAGCGCGTCGCCCTGGCCGCCGCCGCCGCAGAGCGCTACAGCGGCCGTGCCGCCGCCGCGGCGGACGAGCTCGTGCACCGCGTGGACGACGAGGCGGTTGCCGGACGCCCCGATCGGGTGCCCGATCGCGATGCCGCCGCCGTGCGGGTTGACGACCTCGTCCGAGAGTCCGAGCTCAGCCTGGGAGCGAGCTACGACGGCGCCGAACGCCTCGTTGATCTCGACGATGTCGAGGTCCGACGCGGAGATGCCCTGCTTGGCCAGCGCCTGCTCGATCGCCCGCGCCGGCTGGGCGTGCAGCGAGTTGTCGGGACCTGCGACCTGGCCCGAGGCACCGACGACGGCCAGCACGTTCCAGCCGTTCTCGTCGGCGTGGGAGCGCGTCGTGAGGACGACGGCCGAGGCGCCGTCGGAGATCTGCGACGAGTTGCCCGCGGTGATCGACCCGCCCTGTGCGAAGGCGGGCCGCAGTCCCGCGAGGGTCTCGACCGTCGTCTCGGGACGCACGCCCTCGTCCTTGGTCACGACGACCGGGTCGCCCTTGCGCTGCGGGATCTCGACCGGCACGATCTCGGCGTCGAACACCCCTTCCGCCTGCGCGGCGGCAGCCCGCTGGTGCGATCGGGCGGCCACGGCATCCTGTGCCTCGCGCGTGATCTCGAACCGATCGTTGTGCCGCTCGGTGGAGGCGCCCATGCTCTCGCGGTCGTACGCGTCGGTGAGCCCGTCGTAAGCCATGTGGTCGAGCACCTCGATGGAGCCGTACGCCCAGCCGTCGCGCGAGCCCATGAGAAGGTGCGGCGAACGGGTCATCGACTCCATGCCGGCGGCGACCACGACGGTCGCGTCGCCCACCGTGATCATGCGCGCGCCGTCGATGATCGCCGTGAGTCCCGAGAGGCACACCTTGTTGACGGATCCCGAATGGACCTCCCACGGGATGCCGGCTCCTACGGCCGCCTGCCGCGCGGGATTCTGCCCGCTGCCGGCGGCGAGCACCTGGCCGACGAGCACGGCATCTACGGCGTCGGCCGGGATGCCACCCTTCTCGAGCGCGCCGCGGATCGCGGCGCTGCCGAGCTGCACCGCGGTGAGTGAAGCCAGCTGGCCCTTCAGCCGCCCCTGCGCAGTCCGCGCAGCGGCGACGATGACGACGTCGTCGTGGTTCATGCTTCCACCTTAGGTTCGTCCGAGACGAGCAGCTCCGGCTTAAGTTCGTCCGAGACGAGCAGCTCCGGTTCGGTCGCGGCGACGACCTCGGCCACCGTGACGCCGGGCGCCGTCTCGACCAGCACGAGTCCGGCATCCGTCACATCGATGACCGCGAGGTCGGTGATGATGCGGTCGACCACTCCGCGACCCGTGAGAGGCAGCGAGCACTCGTTCACGACCTTGGCCGAGCCGTCCTTGGCGACGTGCTCCATCAGCACGATCACCTTCGCGGCGCCGTGCACGAGGTCCATGGCGCCGCCGGGGCCCTTCACCATCTTCCCGGGGATCATCCAGTTGGCGAGGTCGCCGGACGCCGAGACCTGCATGGCGCCGAGGATCGCGGCGTCGATCTTGCCTCCGCGGATCATGCCGAAGCTCGTCGCCGAGTCGAAGAAGGCGGCGCCGGGCAGAGTCGTCACGGTCTCCTTGCCGGCGTTGATCAGGTCGGGATCGACGTTCTCCTCGGTCGGGTACGGCCCGACGCCGAGGATGCCGTTCTCGGACTGCAGCACGACCGTCACGCCCTCGGGCACGAAGTTCGGCACCAGCGTCGGCAGCCCGATGCCGAGGTTGACGTACGAGCCGTCGGCGAGCTCCGCAGCAGCGCGGGCGGCCATCTCGTTGCGGTTCAGCGGCATCTCAGGCTCCTTCCGGCATCTCGCGCGAGGCGGCCTGCGCAACGCTGACCGTACGCCGCTCGATGCGCTTCTCGATGTCGGATCCGACCTCCACGATTCGGTGCACGTAGATGCCGGGGAGATGGATGCTGTCGGGGTCGAGTTCGCCAGGTTCCACGAGCTCCTCCACCTGGGCGATGCAGACCCGCCCGGCCATGGCCGCGAGCGGGTTGAAGTTGCGCGCAGCCTTGTTGAAGACGAGGTTGCCGTGGCGGTCGCCCTTGAGCGCGTGCACCAGCGCGAAGTCGGTGACGATGGACTCCTCGAGCACGTAGTCGCGAGGCGTGCCGGCGATGTCGAAGCTGCGGACGTCCTTCACGGGCGACGCCACCGCGATGCTGCCGTCGGCCGCGTAACGGCGAGGAAGCCCGCCCTCCGCGACCTGGGTGCCGACGCCGGTCTGCGTGTAGAACGCGGCGATGCCCGACCCGCCCGCACGCAGCTTCTCGGCGAGCGTGCCCTGGGGCGTCAGCTCGAGTTCGAGCTCGCCCGAGAGGAACTGCCGCTCGAATTCCTTGTTCTCGCCCACGTACGACGACGTCATCTTGCGGATGCGCTTGGCGTTCAGGAGGATGCCGAGACCCCAGTCGTCCACGCCGCAGTTGTTGCTCACGATGCTGAGATCGCTCGTCCCCTGTGCGAGGAGCGCTTCGATGAGGGCGATGGGGTTGCCCGAGAGTCCGAACCCTCCCACCGCGAGCGAAGCGCCGTCGGGGATGTCGGCGACCGCTTCGGCCGCCGAGCCCCAGGTCTTGTCGATCACGTGCACTCCCTCGTGTGTTCTGCGGCCGCCTCGACCGTTCCCAACTCAGGACGATCGCGCGCTCTGTCGCGGAATCGCGCGGTCCGCCCGAGCGGACGGCGCAGATTTTCCTGAGTTGCGGACAATCCTCCGCCCGGCAGGCCCACCCGGCCAGCCCCGCGCTTGCGATGTGGAGTCTGCGCGGCGTACCGTCCATATTGTGGGCAGCGCAGTCAAACGAATCATTCCCGGCGCCCAGTCGATCGCGCGCGCCGCACACCTGCTGCGCCTGGTCACGTCGGGCGGGAACGACGGGATGCCGGTGGCCGAACTCGCCCGCCGGGCCGACCTGACCCGTCCCACGACGCACCGGCTGCTCACCGCGCTGCGTCAGGAGGGCCTGGTCGACCAGGACGACCGGACGGGACGGTGGATGCCGGGACCCGAGCTGTTCCTGATGGGCACGGTCGCGGCATCCCGCTACGACGTGACCGGGATCGCCCGCGACATCGTGCGCTCGCTCGCCGTGCGCACCGAGGAGAGCGCGTTCCTCTCTGTGCGCCGGGGCGACGAGACCGTGTGCCTGCTGCGCGAGGAGGGCAGCTTCCCCATCCGTTCGTTCGTGCTGTCCGAGGGCGTGCGCTTCCCGCTGGGCGTCGCGTCGGCCGGGCTCGCGATCCTGGCGTTCCTGCCTCCCCACGATGTGGACGCCTATTTCGACCGTCATCCGGAACTGGCACGCGAATGGGGTGCGTCGCACAGCGAGCCGCGGCTGCGGACACGCCTGCGCGACACGCAGGAACGCGGCTACGCCGTGAACCCCGGCCTCATCGTCGAGGGCTCGTACGGCATCGGCGCCGCGGTCTTCACACGGGAGGGCCACCCCCAGTGGGCGCTCAGCCTGACGGGGGTGGAGTTCCGGTTCGGCCCCGAGCGCCTCCCCGAGCTCGGCCGCACCCTCCTCGCCCACGCCCACCAGCTGACCACGCGCATCGCCGCCGCTCGTTAACGAGGGGGGCCGGACGGCGGGCCGAAGCCGTCAGCGAAGGCTCGCCGCCGCGAGCTCCTCGCGGGCGGCGGCGGCCACGACATCCGCGCCGGTGGGCGACATCACGATCGTGTAGTGGTTGAAACCGTCGACCCGCTCGTGCTCCACGCCGGGGTAGGCGGCGAGCAGCCGCTCCAAGTGCGCGGGCGCGTACAGTCCGGGAGGTTCGTTCTGCAGCCCGCGGGGCACCGTGACGAGGCGGGCAGGATGCTGCAGCCCGGCCAGCGCCTCTGGCAGTGCGGTGCCGGCATTCATGTCGAGCGTGTCGTCGGCGGTCGTCGTGTAGCTCGTCGCCGGACGGAACGCACCCGCGCCGTCGCCGACGAGGTCGTACGCGAGATACCGCTCCAGCTCAGGCGTCCACGCGCCGTCGAACGCGGGGTGCCGTCGCCAGAAGTCGAGGTACTCCCCCGTGCTCGCGAATCTCATCGACAGCCGTGCCGCGGTCGGTCCGAGGATGCCGGCGACGAGCTCGTCGGTGCTGAGCCCGGCCGGGACGTCGAGCGGCAGCCCGCCGTCGACGAGGAGCAGCCTCGATACGCGCTCCGGGTGCCGGTGGGCGAGGACGACCGAGACGAACGCGCCCATCGAGTGTCCGACCACGAGCGTCTGCTGGATCGCGAGAGCATCGAGCAGTACCGCGAGGTCGTCGGCGTGCGCGGCCATCCCCGCCGGGCCGACGATGCCGTTGCTGCGACCGCGGCCCCGCAGGTCGGGGGCGACGACGCGCACGCCGGGCAGGCGCTCCACGACGAACGGCCATGCGAGGTGGGACGCCGTGACACCGTGCACCACCAACGCGGTCGGCGCGTCTGCGTCGGCGTCGACATCCGACGGCTCCCACACGCCCGCGTGCAGCATCCCGCCCTCGACGGGAACATCGATCTCGCGGTACCGGTGTCCCGCCTCCGTCACGCTCACCGAGCCGTCCATCCGCCGTCCATCGTGTACGAGGCGCCGGTGACCATGCCGGCCCTGTCCGACGCCAGCCACCCCGCGAGCGAGGCGACCTCGTCGGCCTCGACGAGCCGCTTGACGGCGCTCTCGGTGAGCATGATCTTCTCGACCACTTCGCTCTCGGGGATCCCGTGCAGCTTCGCCTGGTCGGCGATCTGCTTCTCGACGAGCGGCGTGCGCACGTACGCGGGGTTGATGCAGTTGCTCGTGACGCCGTGCGGCGCGCCCTCGAGCGCGGTCACCTTCGACAGGCCCTCGAGCCCGTGCTTGGCTGAGACGTACGCGGACTTGTACGCGCTCGCGCGCAGCCCGTGCGCGCTGGAGATGTTGATCACGCGACCCCAGCCCCGCTCGTACATCGCGGGCAGCGCGGCGCGGATCAGCAGGAACGGCGACTCCAGCATCAGGCGCACGATCAGCCGGAATGCCTCGGGATCGAACTCAGGGATGGGCGCGACGCGTTGGATCCCCGCGTTGTTCACGAGGATGTCGACGTCGAGCGTCAGGTCGTCGAGCGCGCTCGTATCGGCGAGGTCGACCACCCAGGATTCTCCGCCGACGGCGGTCGCGGCCTGGGTCGCCGCATCCGCGTTCAGGTCGGCGATGACGATGTGCGCACCGCGCGACGCGAACTCGTGCGCGCAGGCCAGGCCGATGCCGCTCGCGCCGCCGGTGACCAGGGCGCGCTTGCCCGCGAGGTCCTTGTCTGCCATCACGCTTCCTTCTCTCGGTCGCCGCTGCCCGATCGGGGGGCGAGGGCGTTGTCGATGATCCGGGTCATCCCGGCGAACACCACGGGGTCCAGCTGTGCGGGGGGCTTGCCGTCGGCGTCGCGCTCCCACAGCAGGAACCGCATGCCGATCAGCTCGCCCATGCCCATCAGCGCCCACGCGGTGGTCTCCGGGTCGAGGCCGCGGTCGACATCGCCCGCCGCCTGTGCGGCGCGCAGACCCGCCTCGTAGCCCTCGACGATCCGCGTGTAGTGCGTGCGGAGGACTTCGGGCGAGACGAACTCGGCCTCGCGCACCACGCGGTACAGCGCCGGGTGCTCGGCGGTGAACCGGAAGAACCCCGCGAAGCCCGCACGCTCGGCTTCCAGGCGAGAGGATGCCCCGGCCATCGCCTCCGACATCGAGTGTCGCACACGGCGGTTGAGGTCGAGCACGAGCGCCTCGAAGATCGCCTGCTTGCTGTCGAAGTACAGGTAGAACGTGCCGAGTCCGATGCCCGCGCGCTCGGTGATCTTGACGATGGATGCCTCGTGGTAGCCCTGTTCGGCGAACACCAGCTCCGCGGCCTCCAGCAGCCGCCCCCGGGTCGCCTCGCCCCGTTTGGTCAGCGGTCGTCCCGTCGCAGACGAGACCAGCGCCTCCGGGTGGTCCACCAGTTCATCGGACATGCTCATCGAGACTCCCCCTTCGTAGACGCGCTGATGACGCCACGCCCGCTCTCTCCGTCCACGATCTCCCGTGAGCGACCCACCAGTTCCCGGGCTCGATCGCGCAGTCGCGAGCGAGCGAGCTTCTCGATCGTCGAGCGCGGCAGCTCGTCGACCAGCTCGACATGCACGGGCACCTTGAACGCCGCGAGGTTGCGGCGTGCGTGCGCGAGCAGTTCGTCCGCCGAGAGCGCTGCTCCGGCGACGGGCACCACGAACGCGACACCCCGCTCTCCCCATACCTCGTCGGGCACCCCGACCACGGCGGCGGCCGCGACGAGCGGATGCAGGCTCAGCGCGTGTTCGACTTCGGCCGGGGCGACGTTCTCGCCGCCCGAGATGAAGATGTCCTTGAGGCGGTCGACCACACGGAAGACGCCGTCGCCGTCGCGAGACACCAGATCGCCGGTGCGCAGCCAGTCCCCACTCATCGCCCGTGCCGTCGCGGCGTCATCGCCGAGGTAGCCCGCGAACACGCTGGGACCGCGCACCCAGAGCTCGCCGGTGGCCTCGCCCTCGAGCGGAAGCTCCGACGCAGGGTCGACCACGCGCACCGACACGTGCGGGTACGGCCGTCCGACGGCGCCCGGCGCGCCGGCGGCCTCGGCGGCAGGAAGGTGCAGCACGTTGGGCGCCGCCTCGGTGAGTCCGTATCCCTGCGTCAGCGGGATGCCGCGCTCTGTCCACGCCTCCTGCAGCGATGCCGGCATCGTGGCACCGCCGACGAGGGCGAGGCGCAGGGATGCCGTAGGGAGCGTCTTCTCCCATTCGCGGTCGCCGGCGAGCATCGCATACTGCGTCGGCACGCCCATCATCGCGGTGACGTGCCGGTCGGCGATGAGCTGCAGCACGCGGGCCGGCTGGAACGACCGCTCGAGCACGACGGTCGCTCCGACCCACCAGGCGAGCAGCGGCTGACAGTTCCACGCGGCGACGTGGAACTGGGGCAGCATCGCGAGGACCACGTCGTCCTGGCCGAGCGGCAGCGCCTGCGCAAGCGCGAGGTTGTTCCAGAAGCAGTTCGCATGGGTGAGCACGACCCCCTTGGGAGCCGCCTCGCTGCCCGACGTGAAGATCACCAGCAGCGGGTCGTCGTCGCGCACCGGCCGGCGCAGCCGCGGGCGTGCCGCGCGCGGGACGGAGATCTCCACCCCTGTCGAGCCGAGCGGTGCGACCGGCGCCGCCGCCGCTGCGACGCGCAGCGCCTCGCCGGCGAGCGCTGCGTGCTCGTCCTCGATCAGCACCAGGGCGGGGTCGGAGCGGGTGAGCACATCGGCGAGCTCCCGCGGGGTGAGCCGCCACGACAGCGGCACGAACGCGATACCCGAGAGCGCGCAGGCGAAGAACGCCACCACGTGATCGGTCGAATTGCCCGACACGGTGGCGATGCGGTCGCCGGGACCGTAGCCCGCCTGGCGCAGGGCGTCGGCGAACTCCGTCGCCCGGGCCGCGAGGGTCGCGTAGTCGGTGGTCACGCCGCGGTCGTCTATCGCGATGCGCTCGGGAGAGCGGTTCGCACGGTCGACGATCCAACGGCCGATCGTGTGAGGCCCGTCGTCGATGTCGGGGTCGGCGGTCCAGGTCATGCGCCCACCCGGTCTGCCGCGGCGGGCGCCTCGGCAGTCTCGTCGGCATCGTCGAGCCGGCGCAGCGAGTCGCGCACCTTCTCACCGCGGCGGCGGCGGACGGCGGCATCGATCGTGCCGGCGATGCCGCCCGGAAGGAACATCACCACGACGATGAACAGCACGCCGAAGAGGAACAGGGGCTCCGAGAGCGGCACGCGCAGCACGTCGGGCAGCCCGGCGATCGCGTCGGATCCGGCGAGCACCGTGAGTCGCTGATCGAGCAGCGTGTAGAGCACACCGCCAACGATCGCACCCCATCGGAAGCCGACGCCACCCAATACGACCATCACGAGGACGGTGATCGTGAGGTCGGCCGACACCGATCGCGGCACGGTGCCCGACTGCAGCAGCATGTAGGCGACGCCGGCGAGGCTGGCAAGGCCCGCGGCGATCACGAAGACGATAAGCCGCACGCGGTACGGCGAGAGCCCGAGCACGCGCACGCGCTGCTCGTTCTCGCGTGTCGCGCGGGCCAGGTGGCCGAGGCGCGAAGTGTCGACCCACAGCGTCACGAGGTACACGACTACGAGGACGCCGAGGGCGAACCAGTAGAGGTTCCGCGTGTTCACGACGCCGATGAGGAAGTCCGGCACCTGTTCCGTGTTCAGGCTCAGTCCCTCTTCGCCGCCGGTGATCTGCGAGTTGCGGCGCACCAGCACCGAGCCCGCCTGGGCGAAGGCCAGTGTCACCATGGCGAACGGGATGCCCGACACCCGCATGGACACCGCGCCGGTCACCAGGGCGATGATCATGCCGCCGATCAGGGCGATGAAGACGCCCGGCCACAGCGGCACGCCGAAGTGTTCGAGGGCGATGCCGAGGCCGTACGCGCCGGCGCCGAAGTACAGGGCATGCCCGAATGACAGCATCCCTCCCGATCCGAGCAGCAGGTTGTACGACAGCGCGAGCGCGGCGAACACCATGCACAGCGACAGCAGCGCCAGCGTCCCGGGCATGTACGTCGGGGTCGGCAGGATTCCCGGGAGCGAAAGGTTGAGCAGCGGCAGCACCGCCATGAAGACCACCAGTGCGACGCCGACGATCGCGGGGACGAAGCGACGCACGCGAGCCCCCGAGTCATCCCCCCGGGGTGCCTGAGCCTGTCGAAGGGTCATGCCTTCCTCCCGAGGAGTCCGCTCGGGCGCACCAGCAGCACGAGTGCCAGGAGGATCACGACGATGAAGTCGCCGGTGCCGCCGAGGTAGAAGTTCGCGAACTGCTGCAGCACCGCGACGAGCACCGACGCGACGGCGGCACCGGTGAGCGACCCGAGGCCGCCGACGACGGTCACGATGAACGCGAAGATGAGCAGCGTCTGTCCGAGGTGGGCCGAGACGAACGTCGAGTAGTGCATCGCCAGCACGCCGCCGATGCCGGCCGCGGCGCCGCCGATGGCGAAGACGAGGGTGAACGAACGCCGCACGTCGATGCCGAGCGCGGTGACCATCGAGCGGTTCTCGACGCCGGCCCTGATGATCATGCCGTAGCGGGTCTTCTGCAGGAACAGCACGAGCGCTGCCAGCACGAGCACGGCGGCGATCATGAGCACCCAGTACGTGTTGGGGATGCGGGCGCCGAGCACCTCGGTGGTCTGCTTGAGCCACGGGGGTCCGGCGATGTGGATCGGATCGGTGCCCCAGACGCCCTCGAACAGCGCGACGGCCGCGAACGAGAGGCCGACGGTGACCAGCACCTGTTCGATGTGCCGCTCGTACAGCGGGCGGATGAGCACGAGCTCGGTCAGGGTGGCGAAGACCGCGCCGACGGCGGCGCCCGCGAGCACCGACAGCAGGAAGGATCCCCACGATGCCGTGCCGAGCGCCTGCGCCACCATCCAGCCCATGAAGGCGCTCAGCGTGAGGAACGCGCCGTGCGCGAAGTTGAGCACGTGCATGAGGCCGTAGATGAGGCTGAGGCCGCTCGCGACCAGGAAGTACAGGGCGCCGAGGCCGACGCCGGTGATGAGGGTGAGGACGAGGGTGCTCATGCGGCGTGCTCCACGTGAACGCCGAGGAGCCGGCGTGTGAGGTCTTCATCGTCGAGGATGTCGCGTGCCTTGCCGACGTGGGCGACGCGTCCGCCCGCGATCACGATGGCGTCGTCGGCGAGCCGCCGCACCACCTCGAGGTTCTGCTCGACGAGCAGGATCGGGACGGTCTTGGACGCTTCCTGCAGCGCGTCGGCGACCTCGGTGACGATCTTCGGCGCGAGGCCCTTGGTGGGTTCGTCGACGAGCAGCAGGATGTTGTCGTTGATCAGCGCACGCGCCACCGACACCATCTGCTGCTGGCCGCCCGAGAGCGTGCCCGCCTGCTGGTCCCGCCGCGCGACGAGGTCGGGGAAGAGCTCCGCGACGAACTCCCGCCGAGGCTGCCGCTGCCGCTCGGCGAGGGCGAGGTTCTCGGCGACGGTGAGCTTCGCGAAGACCTCGCGGTCTTCGGGCACGTACCCGACACCGCGGCGCACGATGCGGTGGGTGGGCAGTCCGTCGATGCGCTCGCCGGCGAGGCGGACCTCGCCGCGGCGTGAGATGAGACCGAGGATGCCGCGCAGCGTCGAGGTCTTGCCGACGCCGTTGCGTCCGAGCACCGCGGTGATGCCGGTGGCGGGGACGTCGAATGAGACGTCCTCGACGACCTGCTGGCCCGCGATGGTGCAGCGCAGGTTGCACACGGTGAGGACGGGCGGAGTGGAGGCTCCCCCATCGGGCGGTGCCGCGCTCATGCGGCCTCCGTTCCGGTCGACCCGGTGCCGAGGTACGCACTCTGCACGAGAGGGTTCTCCATGATCCGCTGCGGGGTGTCGTAGGCGATGATCGTGCCGAAGTACATGACGGCGACCTTCTCCACGAGTCCCATCAGCACGTCGATGTGGTGCTCGACCATCAGCAGCGTGCAGCCCTTCTCGCGCTGCATCACCCGGATGTTCTCGACGAGGCCGGGCACGTCGCCCGAGCCGACGCCGGCCATCGGCTCGTCGAGCAGCACGATGCTCGACTCCGTGGCCAGCAGCACCGCGATCTCGAGCTTGCGCTTGTCGCCGTGCGAGATATCGCCGGCCATCGCGTCGCGCATGTGGCTGAGCCCGACGATGTCGAGCTTGTCGCGTGCCAGTTCGGTCGCGGCATCCGTCCGCCTCGGGAAGCGCAGCAGCGACCCCGAACCGCCGAGCGACACCTGAGCCGCGAGGCGCACATTCTCGAGCACCGTCAGCTTCGGGAACAGGCTCGCCGTCTGGAAAGTGCGCCCTAGCCCCGCCCGCGCTCGCGCCGGGACCGAGGCCGTGGTGATGTCGCGGTCGTCCAGCACCACCCGGCCCGAGGTGGGCTTCATCAGTCCCGAGATCACGTTGAAGAGCGTGGTCTTGCCGGCGCCGTTCGGACCTATGACTCCCACCAGCGACCCGGCGGCGACGTCGAGTTCGACGTCTTTGAGGATGGTCGCGCCGCCGATCTGAAGGCCGAGGCCCTCGATGCGCAGCGGCGAGCCGCGGCGCGCGGTATCGGCGACGGGCGGCGCGGACGGAACGGACGTGCTCATGGGCGCGGTGCCTCTCGTTGTACCTGGTCGTCGAGCGACGAGCGCAGCGAGCAGACGAGACGTGTCGCCACGCGGGGTGCCGTCTCGCTGCGCTCGTTCGCCGACATGGGCTCGCTGGATGCCGCCGCTACTCGGCCTCGGCCGGCGCCACGTCGTCGGCAGAGACGGTATCGACGAGCTCGGGCACGAACGTGCCGTCCTTCGCGACGAGCTTGGCCTGGTACATCTCCTGAATGAGGGCGTGGTCGCTCGCGCGGACCGTCATCGCGCCCTTCGGCCCGTCGAACTCGAAGCCCTCGAGCGCGGACACCATCGCGTCGACGTCGCCCTGGCCCTCTTTGATCGCCTGGACGATCATGATCGCCGCGTTGAAGCCATCGGGGCTGAACAGGTCGGGCGTGCCGCCCGCATCCTCGATCGCCTCCACCATCGCGGTGTTGACGTCGTTGTCGGCAGCACCCGGGAAGTAGTGGTTCAGGAAGTTGATCTTCTCGGATGCCTCGCCATAGGCGCCGAACGTCGCCGAGTCGCCGAGCCCGGTCACGACCGGGATCTCGTCGAGGACGCCCTGCTGGCTCATCGCCTGCCACATCGCTCCCGACGTGGCGCCGGCCCACGCGACGAACACGAGGTCGGGGGTGCCGGCGAGCACCTGCTGGGCGAACGGCGTGAACTCGGTGGCGTCCTCGGCGACGAGGACCGAGTTGACCGTGGCGCCCTTGCCGCCGAGGATCGCCTCGACCGCGGCGACGTTGCCCTGACCGAAGGCGTTGTCCTGGGCGAACACGGTCACGGTCTTGCCCTCGATGTCGTCGAGGAAGGTGCCCGCGGTCGCGACATCCTGCGCGCTCTGACGGCCGGAGCGGAACGTGTAGTCGTTGATCCCGGTGATCGCGTCGGCGGCGGCCGGGCCTGAGATGTACAGCACCTGGTTCTGCTCGGCCTGCTCGGCGACCGCGAGCGCGACGCCCGACGATGCCGTGCCGGCGATGATGTTGACACCCTCGCCGATGAGCTCCTTGACGGCGGTGACCGCCTTGTCGGGGTCGCCCGCGTCGTCGCGGTTCTCGATGGTGATGGTCGTGCCGTCGATCTCGCCCGTGCCGTCGGTGGCGTAGTCCAGGCCGGCCTGGAAACCGTCGAGGTACTGCTTGCCGTAGCCGGCGAGCGGACCGGACTCGCTCGTGACGATGCCGACGGTGACCTCTTCGGGTCCGCCGCCGTCGGTGGACTCGCCGCTCGGCTCTGCCGACGGCGCGCACGCCGCCAGGGCCAGCGCTGCCGTGACGACCACGGAGCCCAGGAGCAACTTCTTCGTAACCCGCATGTGCGTGCCTTTCCCCATTGGAAGGATCTGGTGCCTCGAACCGGTGCTTCGCTCAAACATGAGATCCGATTCAGGTTCTTGCAATCTAGGAAACGCGCGGCTTCGGCGCAAGTCGAGGCGCCGCTTTCGACGGTGTCGTTACCCAATCGGGACGTCTGCCAATTTGGATACCATGGGTATATACCCGCGGTATGCTTGTGCGGTGACACACGATCAGGACATCGAGACCCTCATCGTCGCCGCCCACGCGCTGACCCGCGTCGCGGCGCTCGAGACAGCGAACGAGACACCCGCTGCGCAATGGCGCACGCTCACGATCCTCCGCGACCACGGTGCACTGCGGATCGGCGAGCTCGCCCGCCTCAGCCGCGTGACACAGCCCGGCATGACCCGCCTCGTCGGTCAGATGACCGTGCACGGACTTGTCGCGAAGACGACGGATGCCGCAGACTCGCGAGCCACGGTCGTCGAGGTGACGCCGCTGGGCCTCGAGGCGCTGCAGACGTGGCTGCTGCAGCTGACCGCCGCCCTCGCGCCGCACTTCGAAGACCTCGAGCCGGCGGAATGGGACGCGCTGCGGACGACGGCCGCCGTCCTGACGCGCAAGCTCGATCGAACGCGCACCGCACCCCTCGCCGACGCCGCGGAGGCGGCCCGATGAGCGCGCACGGCGGCTCGGCCGTCTCGGTATGGCGTCAGCCCGCACAGGTCTGGGCGGTGGCGTTCGCCTGCGTCGTGGCCTTCATGGGCATCGGCCTGGTCGACCCCATCCTTCCCGCCATCGCGGAGTCGCTCGAGGCGAGCCCGGTGCAGACGGAGCTGCTGTTCACCAGCTACCTGCTCGTCACCGGCCTGGCGATGCTCGTCACCAGCTGGATCTCGAGCCGCATCGGCGCGAAGGCGACTTTGCTCATCGGTCTCGCCCTCATCGTCGTGTTCGCGCTGCTGTGCTCGCTGAGCGGCAGCGTCGACGCGATCATCGGCTTCCGCGCGGGCTGGGGCCTCGGCAACGCACTGTTCATCTCGACAGCCCTCGCGACCATCGTCGGAGCGGCATCCGGCGGGAGCAGCGCGGCCATCGTCCTGTACGAGGCGGCACTCGGCCTCGGCATCGCGATCGGGCCGCTCCTCGGCGGCCTCCTCGGCGAGCTGAGCTGGCGCGGCCCGTTCTTCGGTGTCGTCGTGCTCATGGCGATCGCCTTCGTCGCGGTGCTCGTGCTGCTGCGCGGACCCGCCGAGAAGCCCGTCCCCGTGCGCCTGTCCGCGCCGTTCAAGGCACTGCGCATCCCGTCGCTCGCGGTGCTGGCCGTGACCGCACTGTTCTACAACATCGGCTTCTTCGTGCTGCTGGCCTTCTCGCCGTTCCCGCTCGGTTTCGGCGCGATGGGCATCGGCTTCACGTTCTTCGGCTGGGGTGTCGCGCTGGCGGTCACGAGCGTGTGGGTCGCGCCGCTGCTGCTGCGGTTCCTGGCGCGGACGACCGTGATGCTCCTGACGCTGCCGCTGCTGGCGATCGACCTCGTCGTCGCCGGCATCCTCGTCGAGGATGCGACGGCGCTTGTCGTCTGCATCATCGTCGGCGGTCTGCTGCTCGGCATCATGAACACCGTGCTGACGGAGTCCGTCATGGAGGCGACCGACCTCCCCCGCTCCGTCGCGTCGTCCTCGTACTCGGCCGTCAGGTTCCTCGGCGGTGCCGCCGCTCCCCCGCTCGCCGCCTGGCTGTGGCACGCGTACGGTCCGACGGTGCCGTACCTGTTCGCCGCGGCATCCATCCTGGTAGCCACCGCGACGATCCTCTTCGGCCGGCGCGCCCTCGCCCGCATCGACGAGCGCGAAGCGGATGCCGCCGACGAGGCCGCCGCCGTGCTCGTCGGCGACGCCGCCTGAGGCGACCGCCGGTCGCCGAGCCGGTCTGTCGTCGTGTGCGCGCCCGCCGCCGACGGGGTCCTGCTACGTGCGGGGCCCGCGCAGAACCGTCAGCTCACGCATCGCACGTTGTTCACTGCCCCGTAGACATTCGCGTAGCTGCCTGCGTAGGCGGTGGCGTGAACCGTGGTTCCCGACCGGGCCTGCGCGTATCCGGTGGGTCGGTCGTTCGCGATGGACCGGACCGTGAACGCGGCGACGGTCGGATTGCCGCACGAGCTCCACGAGAGCTTCGCGCCCTGGGCCCCGTATCCGTCGAAGACGCACACGTTGCCGGTCGTGCAGCCGCCGATGGTCCGCAGGCTCACCCCTGACGGCGTCTCCAGCGCCATTCCCAGCTCAGGCCATACCGCGTGGTTCTCGTCGAGGAGCACTCCACCGGGTATCTCCGCCATGACCGCGGCGATCCTCGGCTCCGGGACGAGCTCCCCCGTCGAAGCGAACGCACCCTGCGGTACGCCCAGCACGCCGATCAACACGGCGGCTACGGCCCCGATCGCTGCAAGCCTTGTGCGTGAACTGCCCATCATCTCCACTTCCCGTCAATCGGTGCCCCACATCCGGTACGAGATCACCGCCCCGGCCGGGACGATCCCGTCCGGAGTCACACGCGTCGACTCGACGCCCACGATGCGGCCCGTCTCCGCGGAGATCAGCACCATGTCCTCCACACCCGGGAAGATCGACTTCGTCTCCAGGCCGACCACATCTCGGCCAGCACGGTCCGTTCCCGATCCGAGGACGGTCATCCCGCCGGACTCCTCGAGGATACGCAGCAGCTGCCCCTGCTGCTCGTTCGTGAGCGTCCACTGCTCGAACACGCCTGTCACCGCCTGGATCACGTCGCTCGCCGTCGGTGACTCCGGCATCCCGAACGCGGTCAGCAACGCGAACATGTCTTCGCGGGATGCGCCCGGGAGATCCACGACCGGGGTGTTCCACTGCCCGGCTGCGAACTCCATCTCCGAGAGAGTCTCGCCGGGCGCGGTGGCCTCTCCCTCACCTTGTCGGGCGGCGCCCGCAGGCCAGTAGGGCTCCCCCGCGACGACCGTCATGCGACCCGACAGGTCGGGGTTCCACTCCAAGGTCATCACCTGCGGGACGATCTCGGACCGTTGCTCATCCACATCGACCGACAAACCCCACGATTCCGACCGCGCGAACCTCGACGACACCTCAGGTCCCGGAGCCGCAGCCAGCTTCTCCTCGGCCATGCGGACGACCTCCTCGACAGTGCCGCCGGAGGTGAAAGCGATCGGGGCGGGGGTCACCGCCGCCGCAGGCGCACGCGGAACAAGGATCGACACCGCCGCAACAGCGATGACCACGAACGCCGCAGCTGCCACCCACATCACTCGCGGAAGCACGCGCGGACGGACATGCCCGGCACCCATGATCCGGTCACGCACCGCCAGCGCCGCCGCGTCCGGTCCGGCATCCAGCGGCGTGCGTGCCGGATTCGAAGCACGCAGCATCGCCGTCAGCCGGTCGTCGTCATTCATCATCTTCACCTCCGTCCGCCGTCAACCCCAATTGGTCCCGCAGCTTCCCGCGCGCCCGACTCAGCGTCGTCCACACGGACCCCGGACTGCAGCGCAACGTCTCCGCAATCTCCCCGGCGGACAGCTCATCCCAGTACGTCAGAATCACCACCCGGCGTTCGTGGCCGGACAGGGAGGCGACGGCATCTCGCACCGCCACCTTGTCCAAGTCATCCAGCGAGCCGGGCTGCACGGCCGCTCCCTGCACCAGCGCATCCATGGCACGAGACCGGGACCTCGCCCGACGGTCCCGATCCCGCACCTTGTTGTCCGCGGTGCGCAGCAGCCACGGCAACCCCATCGGCCGGTCCGGTTTGAGCTTCTCCCAGGCCAACCCGAACACGTCCGACACCAGTTCGTCGACCTCGTCCCCATCGTCGACGAACACCTCGACGTGTCGCCTCACCCGAACCCAGAACTGCTCGAACAGAGCCGCGAACGCAGCCTCCTTCCGCGCAGCGGTGTCGGGCTTCGACGACACAAGCCGCACCAGCCGTTCCGACATCATCACGCGCGACACCACAAGACCACACCGAGACCACCAGGGTCGCGAGTGAAGTCAATGACGTCGAACATGATCATCCGGTCGGGCGAGGGCCGCTTTACGGCCACCGTAACCTGCCACTCGGCCCCACAGCACCTTGATAAGAGGTCACGGAGAAGGTCTGTAAGGAATCGGCCGTTCGCGCAAAAGGCCCTCGCGAGCGCCCACCCCAGCGGCGAGGAGACCTGTCACATTCGATCAGGTAGTCACTCGATTGGAGAGCCATGACAGACAACCGTTCATCGACCACGACAGTCGTCGGATACCTGCTCTGGACTCTCTTCGCCCTGTTCCTCGCGGTCGGCGCATGGCTCGGCATCGCCCTTCCGTTGCTGTTCGGGGCAACAGGCCGGCTTCCGTTCGCGCTTCTCGCCCTCGCGGCCGCCGTGACAGCCGTCAGCGTCAACACAGCCGTCCAGTACCGCTCAGCTCGCTAGGTGGGGACTGCTGCGGCTCGGAGAGTGTGGTCGCTGAATCCGTCGCCCGGAAAGACAGAAGCCCGGCACCTCGTCTGCAACGAGCTACCGGGCTTCTTGTCTGGTGCACCCCCTGGGACTTGAACCCAGAACCCACTGATTAAGAGTCAGTTGCTCTGCCGATTGAGCTAGAGGTGCGTAGTTCACAACGTGGCGAACCGAGGACCAACATTAGCATCACGATCGCGTCTCGTGAAATCGAGACGGGAACGCCCCGGCTATCCTTGACCCGTGCCCACCACTCCCCCCTCGTCGACGTTCGACACGCCGTTCGAGGGAGATCTGGGGCCCGACCTCGAGCTGGCGCTGCGGCTGGCGGACGCTGCGGACGCGGCCTCCATGTCCCGCTTCGATGCCGCGGATCTCGACATCCGGTTGAAGGCCGACGCCAGCCACGTGACCGAGGCGGATCTCGCGACCGAGCGGGCCCTGCGCGCGCTGCTCGAGACCGAGCGTCCCGCCGACGGTGTCTTCGGCGAGGAGTACGGGATCACGGGCGACTCGAACCGGCAGTGGATCATCGATCCGATCGACGGCACCGCCAACTACCTCAAGGGCATCCCGATGTGGACGACCCTGATCGCCCTCGCGATCGACGGCGTGCCGCGCGTGGGAGTGGCGAGCCAGCCGGCGATCGGCCGGCGCTGGTGGGCGGCCACGGGGCTCGGCGCCTGGACCACGACGCCGTCAGGACAGACCCGGCGTCTGGGCGTGTCGGCGGTCGATGCGATCGCCGATTCCAGCGTGAGCTTCCAGAGCATCGGACAGTGGCGGGATGCCGGCAAGCTCGATGCCCTCGAACGGCTCACGTCGTCGGTGTGGCGTGACCGCGGCTACGGCGACGCGTGGCCGTACATGCTGCTCGCCGAGGGCCGCCTCGAGTTCGTCGCCGAGTTCGGCGTCAAGGAATACGACATCGCCGCGCTGGTGCCGATCGTGACGGAGGCGGGCGGCAGGTTCACGTCGTTCGACGGCCGTGATTCGCTGGCCGAAGGCTCGTCCCTCGCTACGAACGGCGTCCTCCACGACGCGTATCTCGACCTGCTCCACTCCCCCTGAC
The DNA here is from genome assembly GCF_044987475.1 of Microbacterium sp. ZW CA_36. Taxonomy (NCBI): domain Bacteria; kingdom Bacillati; phylum Actinomycetota; class Actinomycetes; order Micrococcales; family Microbacteriaceae; genus Microbacterium; species Microbacterium sp. ZW CA_36. Next base: position 63,519 of record NZ_JBJDRL010000004.1, on the reverse strand, counting down.
ACCCACCCGCCTCCTTTCCCCCACGGAGACTTCACCGATGCCTGCCCCTCGCATCCTCGGCGCCGCTGCCGCCCTCGTCCTGTCCGCGGTCCTCCTGTCGGCGTGCGCCGCCGATCCGGAAGCCGCACCAGAGGAGACGGGCAACGCGGCCACGCCGACAACCGCCGCTCCCGAGCCGTCGGCCACCCCCGATCCCGAGCCTGAGGCCGGGGCCGCCGAAGATCCGACGTGCGACACGCTTATCGGGCCTTCGGTCGTCGCCGACTACGAGAGTGTCGGCTGGACCTCGCAGGCGTCGCCGCTCTACATCGGCAGCACCGAGATCGAGGACGGCCTGCAGTGCATGTGGGCCGACTTCGAGGGCCCCGCCGGTGACCACGGGGCGATGTTCGGCTGGGCCCCGATCTCCGAGGACGAGGCCGCCGACGCGCAGGATGAGCTCGTCGCGCAGGGCTGGGTGCGCGAAGACGATGCCGCGGGTGTCTACATCACCGAGAGCGCCGAGACGGCGATCGCACCGGATGCCGAGGGATACGGCATGACGTACTTCTTCGCGAGCGGCCACGTGACCGTCTCCGACACCAAGCAGGGTCTGCTGCTGATCGAGTGGCCGAAGGGCTGACGTCCGTCCGCGCTCGCTGAGCGAGCGAGCACGATCGGACCCGGCGTGCGCACCGCGTAGGCTCGAACGCTATGGCAGTCGGCGCGACGATGTACACCTTTGCGGTTCAGCTGGCCGACGTCGATCGGGGGGTCTACGAGGATCTGTCGGTCCGTGTGGCGCGGCATCCGTCAGAGACCGACGCCTTCATGCTGACGAGGGTGCTGGCCTACTGCCTCGAGTACGAGGAGGGCATCGCGTTCAGCGAGGGCGTCTCGGCCACCGACGAGCCGGCGGTGCTCGTGCGCGACCTCACCGGTGCCCTTGTCGCCTGGATCGAGGTGGGGGCTCCGGATGCCGCGCGCCTGCACACCGGCAGCATGCAGGCCGAGCGCACCAGGGTCTACACGCACCGCGATCCGGCGAAGGTCGCCGCGCCGTGGGCCGGGAAGCGGATCCACCGCGGCGACGAGATCCTGCTCCACAGCTTCGACCCGGGTTTCGTCGAGGCGGCCACGGCCGTGCTCGAGCGGCGCAACACGATGACCGTGTCGATCACGGAGCGGCGGATCTACCTGGACCTCAACGCGACGAGCTTCGAGACCGACGTGCACACGCAGCCGGCCGCCTGACCTCCGTATCGCGGCTCAGCCCGGGAGGAAGTTCTCGCGCGCCAGCGGTGCGATCTCGAGTCCGTCGGCGTCCTCTCGCGTGACCCACCGCAGCTCTTCGATCTCGGCGCCGATCACCGGCTGCTGCGCCCCGATGTCGGTGGCGAACACGTCGGCGACCACCAGGAATCCTGGTTCGTTGGCCGCCGCGGCGGTGTACGAGCCGAGCGGCCGCAGAGCTTCCGCATCGACCGAGATCCCCAGCTCCTCCCGCAGCTCGCGGCTCAGCGTCTGGCTCGGCGACTCGCCAGGCTCGGGCTTGCCGCCGGGCTGCATGAACGCCGTCGTGCCGGCCTTGCGCACCAGCAGCAGCTCGTCGCGTTCGTTGACGATGACCGCAGCCGAGACACGGATGCTGCGGGCGCGGGTCGGGGCGGCATCCGAAGTGGTCACGAAGGCACGCTAACAGCTACCGCGCATGGCGCCCGGCGTAGAATCACGTGTGCTTCCCGATTCCTCCGCCCCCTCCGACCTGCCGCCGAGCGGCATCGACCCGGACGATCTCGCGACCACTCTGCGCGTGCTCGACAACATGGCGGGCCTCGACGAGACGCACCCCGACTTCGTCGCCGTCCGCCGTGCCACCGCGGCGATGTTCAAGGCCGTGAAGAAGGTGCGGCGGCGTGAGATCCGCGACGCGATCGCGCAGGCCGACCGTGCGGTCGTCGCCGCCACGGCAACCGGGGCGCCCGACCGGATCGACGACGAGACGCGCGGCATCCCGATCTCGACGGCGACGACCGCCCCCACCGCCGGCACTCTCCTCAAGGCCCGCGGCTGCTACATCTGCAAGCAGCCGTACACCGTGGTCGACGCGTTCTACCACCAGCTCTGCCCGACCTGCGCGGCGATGAGCCACGCCAAGCGCGAAGCCCGCACCGATCTGAGCGGCAAGCGCGCGCTGCTCACCGGCGGGCGGGCGAAGATCGGGATGTACATCGCCCTGCGGCTGCTCCGCGACGGCGCGCATACGACGATCACCACCCGCTTCCCCCGCGATGCCGTGCGCCGCTTCAGCAGCCTGCCCGACGCGCCGGAGTGGATCGACCGGCTCAAGATCGTCGGCATCGACCTGCGTGATCCCGCGCAGGTGATCGGCTTGGCGGAGGATGTCGCGGCCGCCGGCCCGCTCGACATCCTCATCAACAACGCCACCCAGACGGTACGCCGTTCTCCGGGCGCGTATCAGCCGCTCGTGGATGCCGAGCTCGCGCCTCTGCCGGACGGGCCGCTGCCCGAGCTCGTCACGTTCGGCCACACCAACGACCGGCACCCGCAGGCGCTGGAGCGCTCGGTGACCGCCCACCCGATCCTCGCCGCGGCAGCCGCTCGCGCCGACGAGCTGACCGAACAGGCCATGTCCGCCGGCTCCAGCTCGCTCGAGCGCCTCGCCGCAGGCACGGCGATCGACGCCGGCGGGCTGATCCCCGACCTCGAGCACACCAACTCGTGGGTGCAGAGCGTCGACGAGGTCGACCCGCTCGAGATGCTCGAAGTGCAGCTGGCGAACACGACCGCACCGTTCCTGCTCGTCTCCAAGCTGCGGCCGTCGATGGCGGCCAGCGCTGCGCGCCGCACGTACATCGTGAACGTGAGCGCGATGGAGGGCGTCTTCAATCGCGGGTACAAGGGGCCGGGGCATCCCCATACCAACATGGCCAAGGCTGCCGTCAACATGCTCACCCGCACGAGCGCGCGCGAGCTCTTCGAGACCGATCGCATCCTGATGACGAGCGTCGACACGGGCTGGATCACCGACGAGCGCCCGCACCCGACCAAGGTGCGTCTGGCCGAGGAGGGCTTCCACGCGCCCCTCGATCTCGTCGACGGCGCCGCGCGGGTCTACGACCCGATCGTGCGCGGCGAGGCGGGCGAAGACCTGTTCGGCGTGTTCCTCAAGGACTACGCCCCCGGCGCATGGTGAACCTGCCCGAGCCGGGTCACCGCGTGGTCGTGCGGTACCTGCTGCCGACCGGGCAGGCGACGGACGCGCTCGGCGAGCTGTTGAGCGCGGATGCCGAGACCGTGGTCGTCGACGGCAAGCGCGGCGTCGAGCGCATTCCGAGGGGCGCGATCATCGCGGCGAAGGAAGTGCCGCCGCCGCCCGCACCTCGGCGGGCGGCAGCGTTCTGAGCCACGCCGTCGCTCAGAACCGCAGCAGCACCTTGCCGGAGCGTCCGGGCACGGCGCTCGCCGCGGCGGCGGACCGCGCCTCTTCGAAGGAGTAGACGGCATCCACCGGGAGCGAGACCTCGCCCGACCCGATGCGCTGCACCAGCTCGGCGAACAGCGCGCCGCGGGTGGCGGCATCCATCGTCCGGCTCACCGTGCTGCCCCAGAAGCCCTTCACCGTCGCCTGCTTGAAGATCAGGTCGCCGGCCGACAGCTTCAGGGTGCTCGACCCCATGGAGCCGAACGAGACCAGTGTGCCGCCCTCGCCGAGCAGCGACAGGAGGTCGCCGGCGGCGTCGCCGCCGACCGAGTCCACCGCTGCGCGCGGCGCATTCTCGCCCAGAATCTCTGCGGCCCGCTCGCGCCAGCCGTCGGATTCGGTGGAGACGACATCATGGATGCCGAGCCCGGCCAGCTCCGTCACGCCCGCGTCGCGCCGCACGAGTCCGAGGACGTGCACGCCGCGCGCCGCCGCGAACTGCGCCACAAGCTTGCCGACAGCGCCGTTGGCGGTGTTCTGCACGATCCAGACCCCCGGCTTCACGTCCAGGTAGTCGAGCAGGCTCAGCGCACTGAAGGGCATGGAGATGAGCTGCGCGGCGGTCTCATCGTCGATGGAGTCCGGGACGGGAACGAGACCGGCAGCCTTGGTCACGAAGAACTCGCTCCAGACTCCGAACGTGCCGCCGGTGGTCACGCGCTGCCCGACCTGCAGCTGCTCGACGCCCTCGCCGAGCGCATCGATGACGCCATAGGCCTCGGTTCCGGCGCCGGCGGGCAGCTCGGGCTTGAAGCCGTAGGTGCCGCGGATCGTCCAGAGGTCGTGGTTGTGGATCGGGGAGAGCACCGTACGCACCCGCACCTGACCCGCGCCGGGCTCGGGGAGCGGCCGCTGCGCGACCTCCAGAACGTCGGTCGCGTCGCCGAAGGTGGAATGGATGAGTGCGCGCACGGTGGTGCTCCTAACGAGATTCATGGCTGCCGGATCGAGCAGCCACTCGGTGTTAAAGCCCAGCATCCCGCGAACTCATTCCCCCTCGCCCGTCGCGATGAGCCGTCGACCGGTCCGCGGACATCGCCCGCCCGGCCGGCGGTTAGCCTGAGAGCGAACGACGAGAGGCGACCCGGGAATGAGCACACGAGACACACACGGCGACATGCACGCTTGCGTGCTCCCGGCCTGATCGCCATGAGCACACCCCCTCACGGCACGCGCCGCATCCAACTGACCCTGCACAGGCCCTGGTTCGCCCTCTACGCCCGCATCAAGCCGACGCTCGTGATCGCGGGCCGCGGCCAGCCGGCCCAGTGGGGACTGGGCACCTGGCAGGTCCCGGCGGACGAGACCGTCGTGGTCGGGGTGTTCCTGTTCAACCGGATGTGGCGCTTCGGGCAGGCCGAGTTCGCCCTCGAGCCCCACCATGCGCCGGCTCTGCGATATCAGGCACCGGCGCTGCCCTTCCTCCCTGGCCGGATCCGCGTCCATACCCAGGGATCGTCAGTCCCCGGATGACAGCGCCCTGAATCCGCCGCGGCGGACGCAAGAGCATGGAGGCAACCCCTCGAACAAGGAGCCTCCCTCATGCCGAAGACCCTCGACATCCCCGTTCCCGACCTCACCGGCAGACTCGCCCTCGTCACCGGCGCGAGCGACGGCGTCGGCTTCGAGATCGCCGCACGCCTCGCGCGCGCCGGCGCCGGCGTCCTCATGCCGGTCCGCAGCCCGCAGAAGGGCGAGACCGCCGCGGCGCGGATCCGCGAGCGGACGCCGGATGCCGACATCCGTGTCCTGCCGCTGGATCTGTCGTCGCTCGAGTCGGTGTCGTCCCTCGCCGATCGGCTCCTGGCCGACGGGCGGCCGATCGACCTTCTCATCGCGAACGCGGGTGTCATGAACCCGCCCACTCGGCAGCTGTCCGCCGACGGATTCGAGCTGCAGCTCGCGACCAACCACCTCGGGCACTTCGCGCTCGTCGCACGGCTGCTGCCCCTCCTCCGCGCCGGACGCGCACACATCACCAGCCAGGTGAGCATCGCCGCCGATCAGGGCGCCGTCAACTGGGACGACCCGAACTGGCAGCACGGCTACGACCCGATGAAGGCGTACAGCTCGTCGAAGATCGCGTTCGGCCTGTTCGCGATGGAGCTGCAGCGGCGGTCGGATGCCGCGGGCTGGGGCCTGCGCAGCAACCTCTCGCACCCCGGGATCACGCCGACGAACCTGCTGTCCGCGCAGCCCGGGATGGGCCGGCCCGACGACACCACGGCGGTGAAGTTCATCCGGGCGATGTCGCGGCGCGGCATCCTCGTCGGCACCCCGTCCTCTGCGGCGCTGTCGGCCGTTCATGCGGCGACGAGCCCCGATGCACGCGGCGGGCGTCTCTACGGACCCAAGGGCTTCCGCCACCTGAGCGGACTGCCGGCCGAGCAGCCGCTGTACTCTCGGCTGCAGAGCGAGGCCGATGGGGGGCGCATCTGGGAGCTGTCGGAGCAGCTCACCGGCGTGCGAGTGCCGGCGTGACCGCCGTCCACGGAGGGATCCGCGATCCCTGGCTACGGACCGACGGATGCCGCAGACTCGGATGATGGACAGAGCACAGCTCGCCGACTTCCTGCGTCGACGTCGCGAAGCCCTCCAGCCTGAAGACGTCGGGCTCCGGCGTGGGCCTCGGCGGCGCACGTCGGGTCTGCGCCGCGAGGAGGTCGCCGCGCTCTGCGACATGTCCTCGGACTATTACAGCCGGCTGGAACAGGCCCGCGGGCCGCAGCCGTCCGAGCAGATGCTGGCCGCCATCGCTCGAGGCCTGCGGCTGACGCTCGACGAGCGCGACCACCTGTTCCGCCTCGCCGGTCACACCGCGCCGACGCGGACGCTGCGCAGCGAGCACGTATCGCCCGGCCTCATGCGCGTGCTCGACCGCCTCGCCGACACGCCCGCCCAGGTGATGACCGAGTTCGGCGAGACCCTCGCCCAGACCCCCGCGGCCCGCGCACTGTTCGGCGATGAGACCCGCTTCGACGGGTACATGCGCAGCGTCGGCTACCGCTGGTTCCTGGATCCGTCGGCCCGGGATGTCTACCCCGTGGAAGACCACCCGATGCACTCGCGGGCCTTCACGGCCGACATCCGCACTGCCTACGCGAAGTTCGGCGCCAGCTCGCGCGCCGGCGCTATGGTCGACGCGCTGCTCGCCGAGAGCCCCGAGTTCGCACAGCTCTGGGAGGCGCACGAGGTGCGCTCCACGCACCCGCGGGAGAAGCGGCTGCAGCACCCCGAAGTCGGCGTGATGGACATGCATTGCCAGTTCCTCGTCGATCCCGAACAAGGCCAGACGCTGCTGGTTCTCACCGCCACCCCGGGCACCGAGAGCTACGACCGGCTGCAGCTTCTGTCGGTGATCGGCACGCAGCAGCTCGCGGCGGGCCGCTGAGACGTCGCCGCGAGGCTGGCGAGGGTCGGGCGAGACGAAACGCCCCGAGAGCCGGGGCGTTTCGTCCGCCTGCGGTCGACGACCTGTTGCCGGGTTCAGTCGCGCGGCGGGTTCGCCGGCAGCCACTCGTCCAGCGTCGTGCCGAACACCTGCACACCCTCCACCGGCATGAGCGTGCGCTCGTGCATGCGCGCGCCGAAGTAGGGGGCCTCGGGGTCGGTCACGACCTCGCGCGGGTCGCCACGGAACGCCAGCCCGCGGCGCACCAGCTCGTCGAGTCCCATGACCTCGGGCCCTGCGATCTCGATGTCGGCGTTCAACGGCCCACCGGCTGCGGTGCGCGCGACGGCCGTCGCGACGTCCTCCGCGGCGATCGGCTGCATGAGGTTGTTCGGCAGGTGGATGCCGTCGTCCTTGCCCGACACCGCGGCGATGCCGCCGATGAACTCGAAGAACTGCGTCGCGTGCACGAGCGAGTACGGGATGCCCGACTCACGGATGAGCTTCTCCTGCGCCGTCTTGGCCGCGAAGTAGTCGATGTCGTTGGGCCGATCGGTCCCGACGATCGTGAGGGCCACGTAGTGTCCGACGCCCGCCTCCCGCGAAGCCGCGACGAGGTTGTTCGTCGAAGTGGTGAAGAACTGCATCACGTCGTCGGGTGCGAACGAAGGCGAGTTCGACACGTCGACGACGACATCCGCGCCCTGAAGCACGTCGGCGAGGCCCTCGCCGGTGATGGTGTTGACGCCGGAGTTCGGCGACGCGGGGACGGCCTCGTGCCCGTGTTCGGTGAGCTTCGCGACGACCTTCGAGCCGATGAGCCCGGAGCCTCCGATGACGACGACCTTTGCCATGATGTGCCTTTCGTTCGAGGAGCGCGGGGAGGTGTGCGCTCATCAGCTACGACAGGGCAGGCGCTCGATCTGTGACAGCGGGGTCAGTCGACGCGCCAGCGACTGAGCTTGTCGGGGTTCACGACGAGCCATGCCTGCACGACGAGACGCCTGCGCACACGGATACCCAGGACCCCGGTCACCACGCGGCTACGGCACACGACGAGCCCGGGCACCCCGTTCACCGACGCGATGCGCAGCGACACCTCGGGGCCGAGCAGCACACCGGACAGGTACCGGGTGACCTCCCGCGCACCGCGAAGCGCCGCCGGCGGTGCGGCCACGACTCCGCCGCCGTCGACGGTCAACTCGACGCCGGCGTGCATCATCCGTCGCAGCTCACACGGGTCGCCCGTCGCTGCGGCCGCAACGAGCGCGTGCGCGACGCGATCGTGCTGCACGGCGCTCGCCCTCGAACCCCGCGGGAAGACGTGCAGCCACGACGCGCGACGTGGGCTGGTCACGCCCCGACCTGGGCTACGTGCCCGAGCTTGTCCGGGCTCATCACCCAGTGGATCTGACGGATGCCGTCCGCCGACGCCGTGATCATCGCCACGGTGGTGACGACCCCGTCCTCGGAGATCGTCGCCGCGGGCTGTCCGTTGAGATGGACCCAGTCGACGGTCTTGCCGATCCAGAAGTGGCTCGAGAACGCGGCGACGAACTTCGCGACGCGGCTGCGGCCGGCCACCGGAATGCGGGCCGCCAGCTTGACGCCGTTGCCGTCGGTGGTGCTCACGACATCCTCGGCGAACAGCCGCTCGAGGCCCGTCACGTCACCCTTCTGCGCAGCGACCAGGAACGCCTCGAGCAGGCGCCGCTGCTCGGCGGCGGCGACCTCCGCCTTGCGGGCCGACGCGAGGTGCTTGCGAGCACGGCTGACGAGCTGACGGGCACTCGCGACGGTGGCGCCGATGACATCGGCGATGCGCTCGTACGGGTAGTCGAGCGCCTCCCGCAGGATGTACGCGGCGCGTTCGGTCGGCGAGAGCTTCTCGAGCACGAGGAGGATGGCGAACTGCAGCGCTTCGCCGCGTTCGGCGCCGAGAGCCGGGTCGTCGTCGGTGTTGACAGGCTCCGGCAGCCACGGCCCGATGTACGTCTCACGACGCGCGTGTGCGGACTGGGTTGCATTGATCGAGAGCCGCGTCGCGACCGTCGCGAGGAACGCGGCGGGCTCGCGGATGTCGGCACGATCCGCGTTCTGCCACCGGATCCAGGTCTCTTGAACGATGTCCTCGGCGTCGGCCACCGTGCCGAGCATGCGGTACGCGATGCCGAAGATGCGGCGCCGGTGCTGGTCGAAGACGGCGACCGCCTGCACGATGTCGTCGATCTGCTCGCCGGTCTCCGACGTCTGTTCGGTCATGCCCGCCGCTCCTCTCGCCGCGCTCAGCGTACGCCCGCAGCGGCCGGCAGAAGGAGGTCGTCGCCCGCGTGCGGAGCCACCTGCCAGTCGTGGAATCGGGTCGACGCGATGGTCGCTTCGTGGCCGGGCAGCAGCTCCCAGCGATCGAGCTGCGCACCGAAGTACGTCGCGAGCGGGTCGGCGACGACCTCTCGCTCGTCGCGGCGGAACCGCAGCTCGCGCTCGGCGAGGTAGCCGAGCTCGAACACCTCGGGGCCGGCATGCTCCGTGACCCCACCGGTCGGACGAGCGAGGGCGGCACGCGCGACCGCCGCGGCGACATCGTCGGCGGCCATCGGCTGGATGAGTGCATCGGCGACGTGTGCGGTGCCGCTGCGGGTGGCGGCATCCGTGATGCTGCGGATGAACTCGAAGAACTGCGTCGCGTGCACGATCGAGAACGGACGGCCCGAGGCCGTCAGGAGACGCTCCTGCTCGGCCTTGGCCTGGAAGTACCCGCCTTCCGAGCGGGCGAGGCGGTCGGTTCCGACGACCGACAGGACGACATGGTGCCGTACCCCGGCGGCATCGCCGTAGGTGAGAAGGTTCAGGGTCGATCCGTTGAAGAACTCGCGGGCGCCCTCCTCATCGGTGTAGGACGAGTTCGACACGTCGACGATGGTCTCGACTCCGGCGAGCGCGTCGGCCAGACCCTCCCCCGTGAACGAGTTCACGCCGACCGCCCGTGCGACGACGACGACGTCGTGCCCGGTCGCCCGCAGTCCGGCCACGACCCGTGAGCCGATCAGCCCGGTTCCCCCGATGACAGCGATCCTCATGTCGAACCCTCTCTGTTCATCGCGCGCGGGAAGCGCACGTCTCCAGCTGAGACCGGACGCCGTTGCGATCTGTGACACGTTTCCCTGTTTCGTCGCATTTCGCTTCCGGCGGTCACAACTGCCCGCCGCGGCCGGTCTTGGCTGACAACATCGCTCGTCCACCCTCGAAAGGAACAGACATGTCCGAGCAGAAGCCCACCATCGTCCTCGTCCACGGCGCGTTCGCCGAGTCATCCTCGTGGAACGGCGTCATCGCCCAGCTGCAGCAGCACGACGTCCGCGCGGTGGCTGTCGCGAACCCGCTGCGCAGCCTGGCCGGCGACGCCGCCTACGTGTGTGATGTGCTGGCGTCGATCGACGGCCCGATCGTCCTCGTCGGCCACTCGTACGCCGGGCTCGTCATCACGGAGGCTGCGGCGGGCAACGACGCTGTCGTCGGCCTCGTCTACGTCGGGGCGTTCGTGCCCGAGACCGGCCAGAGCGCGTTCGACCTCTCGAACAGCGCGCCCGGCAGCACCCTCGGCGACGCGCTCGCCGCGTACCCGGTCTCGAGCGGTGGCAACGAGTTCGTCATCCGTCCGGAGCTCTTCCACCACCAGTTCGCCGCCGACGTCTCCACCGAGGTCGCCGCGCTGATGGCCGCCACGCAGCGCCCGGTCACGCAGGCCGCGCTGTCGGAGGGTCTGCCGACCGAGCACCCGGCGTGGCGCGACATCCCGTCGTGGCATGTCTTCGGCGAGCTGGACCTCAACATTCCGGTCGCCGTGCACCGAGCCGGTGCCGAGCGCGCCGCATCACGAGGCACCCACGAGATCGCCGGTGCCTCGCACGCCATCTCGGTGTCGGAGCCCGCTGCGGTCGCCGCGACGATCGCCGAGGCGGCCAAGGCCTACGTGGCGAGCCTCTCCGCGGCAGCGTGACAGACCCGCGGCGCCCCGGACGACGGTCCGGTCTCCGGGGCGCCGCCCCACTCGAGAGGCAACCCATGCTCACCGCATTCCGCACGCCGCTGCGCACCATCGACGCCGGCGAGCTCACCGTCGCCTACATCGACGCCGGTGATCCCGCTGCCGAGCCGGTCGTGCTGCTCCACGGCTTCCCGTACGACATCCACAGCTACGTGGACGTCGTGCCGTTGCTGACGGATGCCGGCTACCGCGTCCTCGCCCCCTCTCTTCGCGGGCACGGGCCGACGGCGTTCCGCGAGGCACGCACCATCCGCTCCGGGCAGCAGGCGGCTCTCGGGGCCGACCTGCTCGCATTCATCGACGCCCTCCAGCTGGAGCAGCCCATCCTCGCGGGCTACGACTGGGGCGCCCGCGCCGCCTGCGTCGTCGCCGCGCTCTGGCCCGAGCGTGTGGGAGGGCTGGTGTCGGTCAACGGCTATCTGATCCAGGACATCTCGGCAGCCGGCATCCCGCTCGCGCCCGGTCTGGAGGCCGGATTCTGGTACTTCTGGTACTTCGCGACCGAGCGCGGCCGCGCCGGCCTGTCACAGGACCCGCGGGGGATCGCCGACGTCATCTGGCGCCGCAACTCCCCCGCCTGGACGTTCGACGACGCCGACCTGGCCCGCGCCGCCGCAGCGTTCGACAATCCCGACTACGTGGACGTGGTCATCCACTCGTACCGACACCGGCTCGGCCTCGAACCCGGTGCACCTCAGCACGTCGACCTCGAGCGCCGCCTCGCCGCGCTGCCGCCGATCAGCGTGCCCACGATCACGCTCGACGGCACCGCCGACGGCAACTTCCCCGCGACCGACGGATCGCAGCACGACCGGTTCTTCACCGGCCCGCGCCAGCATCGACAGATTCCGGATGCCGGACACCACCTGCCCGCCGAAGCGCCGCACGCCTTCGCCGAGGCCATCCTCGATGTCGCCGAGCCGCCGGGCGACGGCGCCGGAACCCCCTGAACCACGAAGGAGAAGCAATGTCATCGGATCTGCAGGGAAAGGTCGCACTCGTCACCGGTGCCTCCTCAGGAATCGGTCGTGCCACCGCGCTCGCCCTCTCACGCGCCGGGGTGAACGTCGCCGTCGGGGCCCGCCGGGTCGACCGGCTCAAGGAGCTCGTCGAGTCCGCGCCTGCCGCGATGCTCGCCGTGCATCTCGATGTCACCGACGAGCAGTCGGTGACGGATGGCGTCGCCGCGGTCGTCGAGAAGTTCGGCCGCCTCGACGCCCTCGTCAACAACGCCGGGCTGATGCAGAGCGGCATGATCGTCGGCGCCGACACCCGCGAATGGGTGCGAATGGTGCAGACGAACCTGCTCGGCTCGATGTTCGCCGTGCACGCCGCGCTCCCTCACCTGATCGCCTCGATGGGCGCGGTGGTGCAGGTCTCTTCGACGGCGGGCCGCACGGCGTCCCTCGGCAGCGGCGCCTACGCCGCGACCAAGTTCGGCATCACCGCGTTTTCGGAGTCGCTCCGGCAGGAGGTGACCGCAATGGGCGTGCGGGTGATCGTGATCCAGCCAGGCTTCGTCGCCACGGAGCTGACCGACCACATCACCGATCCCGTCATGCGGGCCGCGGCTGCGGAGATCGGCCAGTCGATGCGCCCACTGGCCCCGGAGGATGTCGCGGAGGCTGTCGTGTACGCACTGAGCCAGCCGACTCACATCTCGGTCAACGAGATCCTGGTACGGCCGACCGACCAGGTGCGTTCATGAGCGGCGCTGTCTGAAGCCTCGCGTTGCACGGCGCACGCCGCCACCTGCGTGACGCAACGGCTCTCGTCTGTGCCGTCGGTGTCGCCGTCTACGCTCGGGGCATGCGGTGCGTCGCCTTCATGCGGAACGTCAATCAGGGTCAGCGTGGCCATCCCTCGACGAGCGACATCGTGGCGGGGTTCGCCGACGCCGGATGCCCCGGCGTCCAGACCTTCCAGAGCAACGGCACCATCCTGTTCGACTCCGACGAGCCGGCGTCGGTGGTCGAACAGGCGGCGGACGCGGTCGCGGCGCGGTCGGGCCATGCGCGGGAGATTCTCTGGATCCCGCTGTCCGAACTGGGAGCGGTCGTCGACGAGCACGGCGGCACGCCGGAACCGCGCCGATTCGAGTTCACGCTGCACAGCGGCACCCGCATCGACCCGCACGATGCACGCGTGGCGAGCCTCGCGGCGGAGTATCGCTGCTCCATCGTCGACGCCGGGCAGGGGTGGGCTCTCGTCCGCAACGAGGTCGAGGGCGAAGGCCACGCGACCCCCGTGCTCGAGAACCTCACCGGAAAGCGGGCGACTTCTCGGGGGCTGCCGACGCTGATCCGGCTGGTTGCCCGCTTCGGTTCGTGAGGCCCCGTCGCACGGCACGGCATCCCGTTGCGCCGTCCTAGGCGGTCGGTCCGTCGTGCGCAACCCGGTGTCGGCGCGGGCCTCGCGCACCTAGGCTCGCGTCACATGAGCGAGAACGTCCGCGACTACGACATCGTCCTGCTCGGTGCCACGGGTTTCGTCGGCAGGTTCGTGGCGCGGCACCTGGCAGGATCGGCGCCCGATGGCGTGCGGGTCGCACTCGCCGGCCGATCGCGCTCCCGCCTGGAAGACGTTCGCCGTGAACTGGGCGTCGACTGGCCGATCATCGAGGTGGACACGACGGACGAGACCGCGGTCGCTCGGCTGGCAGCGTCGACATCCGTCGTCGCGACGACGGTCGGACCCTACCTGCGCTACGGCACGGAGGTCGCCGCCGCGTGCGCTCGGGCGGGCACCTCGTACGCGGACCTGTCGGGCGAGAGCATCTTCGTCGCGCGCAGCATCCAGCGCAACCACGACGTCGCGCAGAAGAGCGGCGCGAGGATCGTCCATTCGTGCGGCTTCGACTCGATCCCCTCCGACCTCGGCGTCGGCCTCGCCCATGCAGCCGTCGGCGGTGTGCCGATCGTCGCTGCCACGCTGCGGGTGCGGTCGCTGCGCGGCGGCATCAGCGGCGGGACGATCGACTCGCTTCGTCAGCAGATGAGAGAGGCGAAGACGGATGCCTCCGTCCGGCGCCTCATCGCGAACCCCTACGCCCTCACCCCCGGTCCGACCGTCCGCCTGCCGGGTCACGCAGGCAACGGGTGGGGCAAGGAACGCGGCACGTGGCAGGCGCCGTTCGTCATGGGCGCCTACAACCAGCAGATCGTCCAGCGCAGCAACTACCTGACGGGCTGGAGCTACGGCCAGCCCATGCGGTATCGCGAAGTCGTGACGACGGGTCGTGGCGTCGCCGGCTTTGCTGCGGCGGGGGCGCTCGTTCTCGGGACGGCGGCGTTCGTGGGCGCCATGTCGTTCGCGCCGACCCGGGCGATCCTCGATCGCGTGCTTCCGGCACCGGGCACCGGTCCGGGTGGGAATGCCGTCGAGCAGGGCCGCTTCGCCCTCGATGTCGACGTCTACCCCGTCGAAGGCGAGCCGGTGCGCGCCCGCGTCGCGGCCCCGTTCGATCCCGGTTACGGCGGGACCGGCATCATGCTGGCAGAGGCGGCGCTCAGCCTCGCGCTCGACGAACTCCCGGATCGCGCCGGCGTGCTGACGCCGATGGTCGCCATGGGCGAGAGGCTGGCGGATCGGTTGCGGGCTCACCGATTCACGCTGGATGTCGCCCCGCTGAGCTGATCCCGGCGGGCACCCGGCCCCAGGCAAGAGATCGCTCGGGGGTGCGCGGGCCGGTGAGGCGACGGTCTTCCGCCTCGAGCACCCGCGTCAGCCCGCGGAAGTCCCGCAGCAGGATCCGCCTGAGGACGAAGGTCGGCAGCAGAGCCACCAGACGCAACCAGCCCGCGACGTCGCCCGCGTAGTCGGCGAGAACGCGCGTGCCTTCGCCTTCTGGCACGCACACGTACTCGACCCGCGAGTTCCACGGCGACGTGGAGTGCCAGACCACGCGGTGTTCGGGCTCGATGACCTCGAGCACGTCGGCGAAGCGCACCTTGAAGGGACCGAGGATGCGATCGACCGCCCACCAGCGGCTCCCTATCTCCGGCAGTCCCTCGCCGATCCGCTGTCGGAACTCCACTGCCGGTGCGAACTCCGGCCAGCGCGCCGGATCGGCAAGGTACGGAAACACCCGCGCGGGAGGATGAGAGAGCCGCACGTCCAGGCTCACGCGCCGCCACATGGTCGTCACACCATCTCGGGCACCGGGCGGTCGGGATACAGCTCCCGCATCGCCTGCTCGTACTTGCGCTTCATCAGCAGGAGATACAGAAGCCGGATCGGCGCGGGGATGTTCTCCCGCATCCACTCCTCGCGCTCGCCCTCCGGCACGCTCGCGATCAGCAGCCCGACCTGCAGCGCCATGACGTCCTTGCCGAGCTCCTTGCGGTGGGCGGACAGCGTCTCGCGCGTGTGCTTCTCCATCCAATCCCACTCCTGCTGCGACATCACGGCCCCGGCGACCGGCATGATGTCGTCCTCCTCCTGCTGGAGATGCGCCCCCAGAGTGTCGCGCAGCGTCTCGATGTCACCAGCGAACGCGTCCCGAAGACCGGGATCGGCGGTGGCGACCCAGGGCGCCAGCTGCGGCTCGATGCGGGCGAGCTGCGCGGCGACCTCGGCGTGCTGGGCGCGCATCTGGTCGACATGCAGCGTGCACCCCGGATCCCGCGTCGTGAGCCGGTCCCACAACGCGATGTCCTCGGTCTCGTGATGCATGTGCAGCGCGTAGAAATCGAGATGCGCGTACCGGCCGACGATCGCCGCACGTTCGACATCCCCGGCATCCACCTCGCGGATCAGCAGCGGCAGCTCTCGATAGAGCCAGCGCAGGATGCGGTGCACGAGGATCAGGCCCGACGTGTCACAGCCCGCGTGCTGCCCCTCAGGCAACGCTCCTGACGACGGCAGTTTGGCAGCCATGTCGTACCCCCAGTTGTCCCCCGCCGACGCCGGGGCTCGCCAGCAACGAGGGGCGCAGACAGCCGCACGATACACCCGCCGGCGGCCCAGCACATCACCCCGAGGCGATCGCATGCGGCATCCGGCCCGACGGGCTTATCAGGCGCTGGCTCGGTGACAGATGTCATCGTGAGGTCGTGACACCAGGCCGAGGCACGGGGACACGGCCAGGGCAAGGCTGGTGACATGAACGAGATGCACCTCACCCATCCGGCCCCGCCCCGCGCAGCGGCCGGTGCGCACGACCACGTCGCTGCCGTCGAGCTGACGAGACTGACGAAGTCGTACGCGGCCGTGCGGGCGGTGGACGAACTCACCCTGCGCGTCGAGCGCGGTGAGATCGTCGCCCTCCTCGGCCCCAACGGCGCCGGCAAATCCACCACGACCGAGCTGATCCTCGGTTTGGCGAGACCCGACGCCGGATCCGCCACGGTCTTCGGCCGCGACCCGATCGCTGCGGTTCGTTCGGGTCAGGTCGGGGCGATGCTCCAGGCCGGCGCGCTGCTCGCCGACACCCGGGTGATCGACGTCCTCGAGCTGATGTCCGGTCTGCACGCCCAGCCGCTCGCCGTGGGCGAGGTCGTCGATCGGGCCGACCTCGGCGGATTTCTCAAGACGCGGACGGACCGGCTCTCCGGCGGCCAGGCTCAGCGACTGCGCTACGCGCTGGCACTGCTGCCCGACCCCGACCTGCTGATCCTCGACGAGCCCACCGTCGGGATGGATGTCGAAGCACGCCGCAACTTCTGGCGTTCGATGCGCGAGTTCGCCGACGCCGGGCGGACGGTCCTGTTCACCACCCACTACCTCGACGAAGCCGACGACTTCGCTCACCACATCGTCGTGCTCGCCGAGGGCCGGGTCGTGGCCGAGGGGACAGGTGACCAGATCCGGTCGCGCGTCGCCGGGCGCACCATCACGCTCGCCGCCGCCGGTATCGACTCGGCTGTCCTGCGCGCGCTGCCCGGCGTCGTGGCGATCGTGCGGGTCGGCGCCCGTTGGCACCTGCACACCACGGACTCGGATCGCACCCTGCGCGCCCTCCTCCGCGATCATCGCGCCCGCGACCTCGAGGTCACCGCCGCCACGCTCGAGGATGCCTTCCTCTCGCTCACCACCCTCTCCGACGCCACGCAAGGAGCACTCTCATGACCACTCTCACCGACCAGCGCCCGACGCCCCGATCGGGTGGGCTGCCACCGGCACTGCACTACGCGGTGCATAGTGCGCTGCTCACAGCGAAGAACGTCAGCTTCGTGGTTTTCACCGTCATCATGCCGGTCACGCTGTATCTCGTGTTCTCCGCCATCTACGGCGGCGAGTCCGACGCCGGGCTCGCCTCGGCGATGATCATGGTCTCGATGGCCGCATACGGCAGCCTCGGCGCCGCGATGAGCGGGGGCGCCCAGCTCGCGCTCGAGCGTCGGTCCGGCTGGTTCCGGCAGCTGATGATCACGAGCGTCCCGCCACGGCTCTTCCTGTGGGCGCGTGCGGCCGTGATCATGCTCCTCGTCCTTCCCGCGCTGCTGCTCGTCTTCGTCGCCGGCGCATTGCTCGGCGGGGTCACCGCCACCGCTGGCCAGTGGCTTGCTTCGCTGGGCCTGATCTGGATCGGTCTCCTGCCGATGACGGTGCTCGGCATGGTCGTCGGGGTGTGGGTCAAGGCGGAGGCGGTCCAGGGCGTGACGACCATGCTGCTCCTCGCCCTTTCGCTGCTCGGCGGCCTGTGGTTCCCGGTGGACACCATGCCGCCGGTCATGGAGGCGGTGGCGCCCGCCCTGCCCACCTACTGGCTGGGTGAGCTCGGCCGCTTCCCCTTCCTGCCGAACGCGGAGTTCCCCTGGGGAGCGATCTGGGTGCTGCTGGCATGGTCGATCGTCCTGACAGTCCTCGGCGCACTCGGCTATCGTCGAGCCGCGGCCACCAGCAAGCGCTGAGCACGAGGAGGCGCCATGGCTCGATCGGTCCTCAACGGCCTGTTCCAGCCCGCGCCCTTCGGGCCGGGCGACGATCCCGATGCCGCACCGTGGGCGCTCCCCGGCGGGCCGACCGACCTGCCGAATCGCTGGCATCGGGTGCGGCCGAACCTGTTCCTGACCTACCTGGCCGGCATCGTCTTCCTGGTCTTCGCGATCCCGACGATCTCCGATGGCGTGGATCCGGTCGGGCTCGTCCTGCGGACCAGCTATCTGGTCGTCTTCGCCGTGGCCTACGTCGGCGCGGCGTGGACGGCCGACGCCCCGCTCTGGCTCCGTTGGTCCTACGTCGCCGGCTTCACCGGCTTCGTGGTCATCGGGGCGCTGCTGTGGGGGTGGGAGTTCGCCAGCTTCGGGGCATACCCCGCTATCTTGATGGCCAGCCTCATCCCGTGGCACCAGGCCCGCTTCGCCCTGATCGGCTGGGCGCTCGCTCTCAGCCTGGCCGGGCTGCTCGGCCAGCTGTGGATGCCGGTCCTCATCGCCGCGCTCTCAATCGGCGTGGGGCTCGGGATCGCAGGCTGGATGGAGAGCAGCCGGGTCAGGCGCATGCTGGAGCGCAGCCAGGCCAGGGTGGAGCTGCTCACGGTGGCCGCCGAACGCGCCCGTATCAGCCGCGACCTGCACGACATCCTCGGCCACTCCCTCACCGCCATCACGATCAAGTCGTCGCTGGCGGCCCGCCTCGCCGACACGGAGCCCGCCGCGGCGAAGGAGGAGATGGCCGCCGTCGAGGCGATCGCCCGCCAGGCTCTCAGCGACGTCCGCGCCACCGTGTCGGGAATGGCCGAGATCCGGCTCGCCACCGAGATCGCCAGCGCGCGCTCGGTGCTGCTGGCCGCAGGCCTCGAAGCCCTAACGCCGGTGGCGCTGCCGACGTTGTCCGATGCGGTCAGCGAGCTGTTCGGGTTCGTGGTCCGCGAGTCCGTCACCAACGTCGTCAGGCACGCGGAGGCCACGCGGTGCATCATCGACGTCGACGAGCACAGCGTCGAGGTGCGCGACGACGGGGTCGGGCCGGGTAAGGGCCGGTCGGGGCACGGGCTGACCGGACTCGCCGAACGCGTCGCCGCCGCCGGCGGTGCGTTCGAGATAGCGGCCGTCCCCGGCGGCGGCACGTCCGTACGCGCCGACCTCGCCCCAACGCCCCAGCCGAACCGGAGGGTGCCATGATCAGGGTGCTCATCGCCGACGACCAGGCGATCATCGCCGAGGCCCTCGCCGCGCTGCTGCGCACCGAGCGCGACCTGGAGGTCGTCGCTCTGGCCAACAGCGCGCCCGAGGCGGTACGCCGAGCCGCCGAAGTCGATCCCGACGTCGTACTCATGGACGTGCAGATGCCCGGTGCAGCCGACTGCAAGGACGGCATCGACGCCACCGCGGCGATCGTGGCCGCCGACCCCGCGGCGAAGGTCATCGTCTTGACGACCTTCGGCAGGCCCGGGTATCTGCGGCGCGCCATGGAGGCCGGCGCCGTCGGATTCATGGTGAAGGACGCCTCGGCCGACCGGCTGGTGGATGCCATCCGGCGGGTCTCCGCGGGACTGCGAGTGGTCGATCCGACGCTGGCCGCTGCCAGCCTCAGCATCGGAGCTTCCCCGCTCACCGAGAGGGAGACTGAGGTCCTCGCAGCCGCCGCCGGGGGCGGGTCATCGGCCGCGATCGCGGCGGCGACGTTCCTCAGTGAGGGCACCGTGCGCAACCACCTGTCGGCGGCCATCGGCAAGCTCGGTGCGGGCTCGCGGGCCGAAGCCGTCCGGATCGCGACCGACAACGGCTGGCTGTGAACCCAGCGCCGTTATCGAAGGAGGTCGAGCAGTTGCGGGCGAAGGTCACCTCACCGCGGCGACCGCCGCGTGAATCGCGTCGAGCGTGACCTGGGGGTGCGAGATCATCGAGACGTGCGAGGCCTCGACCTCGGTCACGGTGGAGCCCGCTCGCGCAGCCATCCGGCGCTTCGTCTCGATAGGGATGACCTTGTCTTCCGTGCCGAGCACCGCCCAGCTCGGGATCGACTTCCAGGCCGCGGGGCCCGAGGGCGTGACATTCGCGACGATGGATGCCGGACGCTGGGTCGCCACGATGAGCCACCGGTCGCGCTCCGGCAGGTCCTGTGCGAACGAGGCGTGAACAACGTCGGGCTTGAGCCAGGCATCCGCTGCGCCCTCGGGCGCGCCGGGGTATCCCGCAAGGTCGAGCACCGTCGTCGGGTCGGCCACGGCGAGCGCCGACCCGGATCCCTCCAGAATCCCCAGGACCGTCTCCCCCTCGTCGGGGATGAACGCGTCGACGTACACCAGCGCGCGGACATCGCCGGCTACTCCTGCGTTCGTGATGACAGCCCCACCATAGGAGTGACCGACGAGCACGACAGGACCTGATGTGCGCTGCGCGAGGAATGAGGCCACGTAGGCCGAGTCGCTCGCGAGTCCGCGGAGTTCGTTGGGTGGAGCGAATACCGTGTAACCCTCGGACTGAAGGGTGGGGATGACGGCGTTCCAACTCGAGGAGTCGGCCCAGGCGCCGTGGACGAGAACGATGGTCGGGGTGCTCTCTGGCATTGCGGCTTCCAATCACGCGGCGCCGCAACGGCGGGCGACGCTTCCGACGGGTGGGAGTGCGCCCAGACGCCCGACGCAATGGTCACAATAGGGCCGCGACGACCGCACCACTAGGGCTGGGCGGAGATCCCGGGCCGTCGAGCGATCCGGCGCATGTGGCCGCGATCACGCCGTCGGCACGGCAGACTCAACCGCGGCCCGACCTTGCCGCGGTGATGACTCGCGCCAGTGCCCAGCCAGCGGCAGACACGAGTGGCACACTCACGATGATGAGGGCGACCGGATTCGGCAGGAACCTGGCCCCGTTCGGAGCACTCACATACGCGCCGATAGGCAGAACGTAGCCTCCGCCACCGCCCCCGGTCCCCTCACCCTCACCCTCCGGCATCGCTCCTCGCTGCGGCCATTTACCGGAGCCTCCGCCGCCGCCGAAGCCGAACACGACCAGGGCCGCCGGGACGATCTCCCGCCCGCCTAGGGTGGAGCTTTCTCCGAACGCAATCTTCGCGCCCCATGACGGCACGGAAGCCGTCATGCTCTCGATCGGTGTTTCCATCAGCCGAAACCCTCCGCTCACGTATGGATGGCGAGCTTTCCGGGATGTGCGGACCAACACCCGCCGACGTCACACCCAACATAGGGATGACCGCGCGAGGCCACCAGAGGTGGTGCCTGGCTGGGGATATCAGGTTCTGGCCGAGGAAGCGCTGCCGGCTGCGCGACCGAACCTCGCTGCGAGGCGCTCGAAAGCCAGCTTCAGCTCGTCGCCCTCGATCACCTCGATGTCGGCACCGAGTTGCGCCATCCGCAGTGCGAGCGCGTCGGGGTCATCCGACCCCAGCTCGACCCGGCACGTGGACTCATCGACCACCTCGACGTCGACCGGGATGCGAAGCGCAGCGACGACCGTGGCGGCCGGAGCGTGGACCAAGACCCGCGCGCGGTAGCGCCAGCTCGCCTGGACGATGCGTCTGACGACGTGCTGGACCAGATCCTCCTCCGCGATCATGCGCGGACGGAATCGCACGCCCGTCGGCGGGTGCGGAACGATGCGATCGACCCGGAAAACCCGCCAGTCGTTGCGCTCGAGGTCCCACGCGAACAGATACCAGACCGGTCCCCAGCTCACGAGCCGTTGCGGCTCGGTGTGGCGCGCCCTTTCGTTGCCGCCGTGCGTGGTGTAGCCGAATCGGAGCCGTTCGTGGCCGCGGATGGCGGAGGCGACCGCGCTCAGCACCGAGAGGTCGGGTCGCGGTTCCGTTCCCGGGACGACACTGGTCGCCTCCCGGACTGCGTCGACGCGTCGACGCAGGCGTGAGGGCATCACCTGCTCGAGCTTGGCGAGCGCGGTCAACGATGTCTCTTCGACGCCGAGCCTCCAGGTCGCAACCGCACCCAGTCCCACCGCGACCGCGACGGCCTCGTCGTCGTCGAGCAGCAACGGCGGCATCGCCGTCCCGGCGGCCAGCCGATACCCGCCGGCGACGCCGGGACGAGCATCCACGGGATATCCGAGCGATCGCAGCTTTCCGATGTCGGAACGCACCGTTCGCGTGCTCACCTCGAGCCGGGCGGCGAGCTCCGAGCTCGTCCAGTCGCGCTTGAGCTGGAGCAGCGACAGCACTTCGAGCAAGCGGGCCGATGTCTCCAGCATGTCCTCGATCATTCCGGAGATTGCGGAAGCTAACCTGCCGCATCGCTTGGAATCGTCGAAGTCATGAACAACCTCACCGCGCTCACACCGTTCCGCATCGAGATCCCGCAGCACGACCTCGACGACCTGCACGACCGACTCGCGCGCACGCGCTGGCCCGTCCCCACGCCGGGCCGCGGCGAACGCGACGACTTCAGCCGCGGCATCCCGTTGGCATATCTGAAGGAGCTCGCCGACTACTGGCGTGATGGATTCGACTGGAGAGCGCAGGAGGCGAAGCTCAACGAGTACGAACAGTTCACGACCGTCTTCGAGGGCCAGACGTTCCACGTCGTGCACGTGCGATCAGCGAACCCGGGGGCCACTCCGCTGATGCTCAACCACGGCTGGCCGGGCTCGTTCGTCGAATACCAGCGGCTCATCCCGCTGCTGACGAACGCGTTCCATGTGGTCATCCCGTCGCCGCCCGGATTCGGTTTCTCGACTCCGCTGTCGGCGAGCGGCTGGGAACTGGCACGGACGACGGATGCCTACGCCGAGGTCATGACACGGCTCGGCTACGAGAGGTTCGCGGTGCATGGCACCGATATCGGGTCCGGCATCGCCGGCCGCCTTGCGGCTCTCTACCCCGAGCGCATCATCGGCATGCACCTCGGCGTAGATCGTGCCGTGCTCGGGTTGGTCGGCGTCAAGTTCCCCTCCCCGGAAGGCCTGTCCGACGACGAGGCCGGCCAGCTCGAGGCGCTGAAACTGGAGAGCGCGGCTGAACGCGGCTACCTCGAGATGCACAACCATCGGCCCGACACGATCGGCCCGGCGCTCACCGATTCGCCCGTCGGTCTCCTCGCTTGGATCGGCGAGAAGTTCAAGACCAGGACCCCCGGTGGCCACCGGGGACCCGTCGTCGATCGCGACCAACTCCTCACCAACATCGGCCTGTACTGGTTCACGCGCAGCGGCGCGTCGAGCGCGCAGTTCTACTACGAGGCCGAGCATTCCGAGCTCGCAATCACGATGGCCGCCGGAGTGCCGTCCGGATGGGTGGTCTTCGACACGCATCCGCTCATCCGCCGCGCTATGGACCCCTGGAACGCGGTCGGCCACTGGACCGACCACGCCGATGGCGGCCACTTCCCGGCGATGGAAGAGCCCCAACTGCTTGCAGACGACATCCGCGGCTTCCTCCACGGGATGTCGTGATTCCAAGACACGGCCGGCGGACTGCGAGGGCCCGCCGGCCCGACCTTGACCGTTTGCCAGGCGCGGTCTTCACCCTCCGACGACGACCGCCACGTCCTCAGGTTGCCGCCAGGGCCATGTCGCCTTTTGCGGCATGCGATTGACGGCGCGCACTTGCGGGTGCATGCTCAGCGCAACTGGGAAATGGGGTCCCGTATGTTGATCCGCATCCTCGCCGCCGAAGGCGACCCGGCACCGAGTTCCACGCCGGGCGACCCCGCCACGGGCGCGGTGGACGTGGCGCTGTCGAACTACTACCTCGCCATCGGCCTGCTGCTCGGCGCCATCGTCGTGATCGTCCTCGCGCTGGTCTTCGCCTGGCTCTACCACCGCGACGCTCTCCGAACCATCGAGAAGCTCGCCACCACCCCGGGCGCTCCGCCAGTCGCCATTGACTCGGGCGCTGCGGTGGAGAGAGGCATCCATGTCGGGCCCGCCATCATCGGCAGCAATGTGGCCCACAAGGACACGGCGGTGATGTTCACGGTCGAGGACCTCGCCGACGGCGCCACCGTCTCATGGGACGTGCAAGGGGCGACCATCGAAGAGATCGACGGCGGCCGGACCATCCTCGCCACGTTCGCCGAGGACGGTACGTACAAGGTCCGTGCGACGGTGACCGACGCTGGCGGGACGGAAACCGAACTCGAGCCCAAGCAAGTGACAATCCAGCCGCCCGTCGCGGCGTCGGCGCCCGCGCCGGCGCTCGTGATCCCCTTCGTCGTGAAGAACTGGGGCCGGCTGGTCATCGTGCTCTTCGGCGTCGGAGTGATCTCGGCCCTCATGGCCACCAAGATCCTCGACGCAGCCGCGGGCGTCGGCATCCTGGGAACCCTGCTGGGTGCCGGCGCC
The DNA here is from genome assembly GCF_044987475.1 of Microbacterium sp. ZW CA_36. Classification (NCBI taxonomy): domain Bacteria; kingdom Bacillati; phylum Actinomycetota; class Actinomycetes; order Micrococcales; family Microbacteriaceae; genus Microbacterium; species Microbacterium sp. ZW CA_36. Next base: position 39,397 of record NZ_JBJDRL010000004.1, on the reverse strand, counting down.
GTCTCCGCGACAACCGGCGGAACCGCTGACACTCCCGCGCAACGCCCCGCCGACACGGCCGGCACGCCGGCCGGGGGCGACCGAAGGTGACGCACGCCGATCGATGATCAGGGTGCAGCGCTCGCGCGGGTGACCCCGTCTGCTTGTTCCGACAGGGCACAGTCGGGACTGCGGACACCCCTGGCCGCTGCGGCGCATTCCGCGGTAGAACGGGCTCATGGATTCCCCGCTGGTGTTGGGGCCGATGCTGCGCTACGTCGATGAGACGTCGGCCAGCATCTGGGTGGAGACGCAAGCGGACTGCCTGGTGAGCGTGCACGCCGAAGGCCGATCGTGGCAAGCCCGCAGCTTCGCCGTGCACGGCCACCATTTCGCCCTCGTCGAAGTCGACCGGCTCGAGCCCGGCAGTGTCTCGCCGTACGGGATCGAGATCGACGGGGTTTCGGTGTGGCCGGACGCACGCTCCGACTATCCAGCATCGGTTATCGCGACACGCATGCCTGGGCAACGGTCGCGGATCGCCTACGGATCATGCCGTACCAGCGTCTCCCACGACCGGTCAGGCAATCGGACCCATGGTGTCGACTCAATGCGCGCTTTCGCACTCGCGGTGGCCGACGGCCGCGAGGTCCGACCGGATCTGCTGCTCTTCCTCGGCGATCAGGTGTACGCCGACTCGACTACGAAGGAGATGCAGGAATTCATCCGCGGCCGCCGCGACATTCATGACGAACCGGGCAAAGAGCTCAAAGACTTCGAAGAGTACGCCCACCTCTACCGATTGGCATGGTCGGATGACGCGAATCGGTGGCTGCTCTCCTGTGTGCCGAGCGCGATGATCTTCGATGACCACGACATCCGCGACGACTGGAACGCCTCGCTCGATTGGAAGAGGAAAATGGAAGCCACCACGTGGTGGCACGAACGCATCGTCGCCGGCCTGGCGTCGTACTGGGTGTACCAGCACCTCGGCAACTTGTCCCCCCGCGAACGTGCCACTGACGAGATGTGGCAGCAGGTCAGTGGGAGCCCCGACGCCGGCTCCTCCGACCTCAGTGCCGCGTTGGACGAGTTCGCCGACCGCTGCGACAAGGATCCCAACAGCTACCGCTGGAGCTACTCCCGAGACTTCGATGGAACGCGTCTGATCGTCCTGGATTCACGCGCCGCGAGAGATCTCACGCCGTCGGCTCGGGGGCTGCTGAACGGTCAAGAGCTCGCGTGGTTCGACGACCATATGCAGGGCGGATTCCGCGACGTCCTGATCGCGACCTCGCTCCCGTTCCTCTTGCCGTTGGGCTTGCACCATGTCGAGGCGTGGGATGAGGCGATCGCACAGGGCGCATGGGGCCGACTGGCCGCGTGGGTCGGGGAACGACTGCGGCGGGCCTTCGACCTGGAACACTGGGCGGCGTTCCAGAACAGCTTTCAGGCGGTTGCCGGGATCGCGACGGAGCTGGCAGACGGCGCCCGCGGTCCGTCGCCGCGGACGGTGATGTTCCTGTCCGGTGATGTGCACTTCTCGTACCTGGCCGAGGTCGAGCGCCAGACAGGCAGCCGCATCGTGCAGGCGGTGTGCTCACCGGTGCGGAACCCCTTGCCCCGCTTCCTGCGTTGGTTCTCCGTGTTGATGTCGTACGGCGCAGCGACGCCGCTGGGTGCCGCAGCCGCGTATTCGGCGAAGGTTCCCGACCCGCCCTTCCGCTGGAAGACAGTGAAGGGTCCGTGGTTCGACAACAACCTCGCGCTGCTGCAGGACGCGCCCGATGGACTCACCGCGACCTGGCACAAGGGTGTGGTCGAGGACGGAGACGACTTGCATCCTCGTCTCGAAGAGGTGGCATCCATCACGGTGCCGACGAAGAGAGACTCCGAAGTGTCGTCCTGAGCGAACGACTCTTCGCCGCCCTGCTTACGTCCCAGATTCCCCCCTGGATGCCGAGGTCAGGCCTTGTCGGGGTTGGCGACCTGGGTGCGGAGGGCGCCCTGCGCGGCTCCCGATCCTGCACGTCCACCGCCGTAGCCCCGCAGCACGAACGCCATGCCGACCGCGATGACGGCGCCGATGATGGGACCGGCGACGTAGATCCAGTAGCCGGTGAAGTCCAAGGACGCGAGGTCGGGCCCGAACGTGCGCGCGGGGTTCATCGACGCGCCCGAGATCGGGCTGCCCCACAGGCCCGCGAGGGCGATGTACGCGCCAACTCCCACAGCGCCGATGATGCCGATGTTCTGCGCCCCCGACGCGGTGCCGAGGATGACGCTGACGAGTCCGAACGTCAGGACCACTTCCATCGTGAGGGCGGACCAGTCCGAGTAGCCGTCGGCAGGGTAGTTGGAGCCGTACGACGACGACACTCCGATGACGGCGGAGAGGAACCACGACGCGACGGCCGCGCCCGCCAGCTGCACCAGGATGTAGCCGGGCACCCGACTCCACGGGAAGTCTCCACGCAACGAGAACGCCAGCGTGACGGCCGGGTTGAGATGCGCGCCGGAGACCTTGCCCATGAACAGGATGATCGCCAGCACCATCAGTCCTGGAGCGACGACCGCCGCGCCTCGGTCGATGGTGTCAGGGAACGCCTGCCCCATCATGCCGGCGCCGGCGGCGACCAGCACGAGAAAGAAAGTGCCGACGAACTCAGAGACGAGGCGCCGCCATTCCTGCCTGCGGTCCTGGAAGTCGTTCATCGGTTGAACGACCTCGATCTCGAACCACCGCTCGAAACGGCCCCGGGTTGCTGCCTGCGAATCTTGCGTCATTTCGAGCTCCTTCGGTCAGATCAAACGGCGACGGGCGATGTTGGACGCCGGGAGCCATCGAGACCGCCCGGTGGCGGGTCGCGTGGCCGCGCTGTCCCGTTTGTACGGCGACGAGATCGCGCACCGGGTCGCCGTGGATGATGCGCCGCTGGGTCGCCGGTGCGGTCTGCAACACGACGGCGCGTGGCCCACCCCGCGCGGGCGGGAGGGGGCCGGCTCGCCGACGGGCGCACTCGTCACGGTGTGAATGCGGCGATCAGCGAACCCATGGACTTCACCCTTCGCGTGTGAAGAAACTGCGTCGAGACAGCCAGTCGGCTCAGCTGAGCAGATGTCTGAAGATATTGGCTGGCTTTCTAACGCGTCAAGAGCGTCTCCGAGGATGCGACGTCTGCCCCTTTCAGGCGATTCCGCGAAAAGTTCGCGGAGTCTCAAGTTCGCATCGTTCGCTGGCTTCTCAGCCAACCGAGAATCCCCAGAATTTCGAGGATTTCGACGACTCGAGTCACCCTCAACCACCCTGGTGCCCGTTCGTCGACAACTGCATGTGCCGGCACTTATCGACACGACGCACCGGCCCCGCTGGTATCGGCCGCTCGAGGTCGGTCCCCGGCGCTGCTCTGGCCGCGAGGTGATTCATGGGAAGCATCACTGCGTACGAGATCGAAGCCGGACGGCGGTATCGCGTCCGCTGGCGTGATGACCAGCAGAAGCAGGTGGATAAGAAGGGCTTCCGGACCAGGAAAGAAGCCGAGCTCTCCCTCGCGCACACCGAGGTCTCGCGGTCGAACGGCTCGTATACCGATCCGGGCGAGGCACGCATCACCGTCGGCGCGCTTCGCTCGACACGTACGCCAACCTGTTCGACGACGACCTCGCCGACGTCGCCGAGCGGATGAATCAGGGCGGGTGGAACGCCGATGTCGGCCGCCTCTGGGAGAGCTGACTGGGCGTTTCGTCTCGCTTCGCTCGCTCAACGACCGACTGGGACCCGCGCTCGGGCACCGAAGCCAGATCGACGACTAGCGTCTTTCGGACACGCATTTCAACGTATATGCGCCAGAAATTTGTGGGCGATTCGGTGTGGAGCCGGCCCGCAGACAACGAACGAAGGCCTCGACACCCGCGTAATTACGCGGAAGTCGAGGCCCTGTTTCGGTGACAACGGCTGTGGAGATGGGGGGAATCGAACCCCCGTCCATCGCTGAGTAACTGCGGATTCTCCGGGCGCAGTCTGTGCGAGCGTTCTACTCGGCTCCGACCTTTGTCACAGACACCTAAGTCGACAAGCCCATCCTGAAAAGAGTCCCGCGTGACGCTCAGGCGACGTCACGCAGCAAGATCCCTAGATGACGCCAATACCCGTGACGGGATCAGTCACGGATTGACGGCGTCGGGCTCGCTGCTCAGGCAGCGAGGGCGAACGCGGACTGCTTCTTTTCGGCAGTTATTGGTTTGCAGGGAGCGTTCACGAGATAACCCTGCATCCTCGGCCCGCTTCTCGCAGATTCACAGGCGATGTCGAAACCGATCATCCCCGTGGGTTCCTTCTTGCGAAGGGCCGCTGTCACACTGTGGAGTTGCCAATCCTCGGGAGCCGAAGCTTCCGAGCACATCAGGATACAACGGATGCCGCCCCCACGCCATTCCCGCACTCACGGCGCCGCGGCATCCGTCCCCGTTTGACAGCGGGAACCCTGCCGGCGGGGCTCAACCTCTCGGAGAGAGGTTGGGAAGCGCCCGGGTTCCGAAGTCGTGGCGCAGCGCACTCAGCGCCGCGAACCACCCGGGCAGGCCGGTGACACCGGGACCAGGCGCCACGGACGCCGACGCGAGGTAGACGCCTGGGATCGGGGTGCGCCACGGGTCGGGACTCAGCACCGGGCGATCGATCAGCTGCCAGAAGTTCGGTGCTCCCGCCGCGATGTCGCCGCCCGGATAGTTCGGGTTGTGCTGCTCGACCTCACGCGCCGAACGCGAACTGGTCGCGAGGATCGTGTCGCGGAAGCCGGGCGCGAACCGCTCGATCTGCGCGGTGACCGCTTCCCGGCGGTCGACCGCGCTGCCGGCGGGCACGTGGGTGTAGGTCCACAGCGTGTGCTTGCCGGCGGGCGCGCGGGTGGAGTCGAACAGCGACGGCTGCGACACCAGGACGTAGGGGCGCTCAGGTAGGCGGCCGCGGTTGACCTGGTTCTCGGCATCCGCCACCTCCGCCCGGGTGCCACCGACGTGCACCGTGCCGGCGCGACACAGCTCGGGGTGCGTCCACGGCACGGGCTCGCTGAGCGCGAAGTCGACCTTCGCGACCCCGTCGCCGTACCGGAAGCGCTGGAGCGCGCGGCGGTAGCGCGCGGGCATCGCGTCGCCCGCCAGTCGGATCAGCGCCTTGGGTGTCACGTCGAGGAGAGTGACCGTGGCGTCGGGCAGCGCCTCGAGGGCGGTCACCTCGTGGTCGACGACCAGCTCGCCGCCGTGAGCACGCAGGTCGTCGACCATCGCGTCGATGATCGCCTGGCTGCCGCCGATCGGGATCGGCCAGCCTCGCGCGTGCGCATAAGCGGTGAGCGCCAGCCCCGCGCCCGCGGCGGCGACGCTCGGCTGCGGCAGGATCGTGTGCGCGGCGACGCCCGTGAGCATCGCGGGGGCGACGTCTTGGCGAAAGCGCAGGTTCCACGCAGGGCTCCCCTGCTCGAGCGCACGCAGGCCGAAGGAGAGCGCCGTCGGGATGTCGGTGGGCACCCGCACGAGGGGCGATCCCGTGAATTCGGCGACCCGGGTCGACCGCTCCACCAGCGGACGGAGCAGCTGCGCATAGGCAACAGCGTCGGGACCGAGCGCCTCCGCCGTTCGACCGAGGTCGAGGTAGGCGACACCGGCATGGCGTTCGTCCAGCGGATGCGCGAACGACACGTCCGGCGTGACGAACTCCACCCGCTCCCGCAGACCGAACTCGCGGAAGAACCGCGACTCGAACGCCATGGGGTGCACGGCCGAGCAGACGTCATGGTGGAAGCCGGGGAGTGTCAGCTCGCGCGTGGCGGCGCCTCCTCCTGGCCGGTCGGCGCGTTCGTACACCCGCACCCGCAGCCCGGCGCGAGCGAGGGTGACGGCGGCGGCGAGACCGTTGGGGCCCGACCCGACGACGACGGCGTCGAGGTCGCTGCTGCCGCGCTTGCGGCGAGTGTTCACGGTGAGGGCGCCCCGCCTCCGGCGGACGTGGCGCGATTGCGCGGCGGCTTCGGCGGAGCGGATGCTGCCTCCGCAGCACTGCTGCCGGGTTCCGGGCTGCGCTTCGACATCGCGTCCTCCGTTCGGTCCCCGCCCGTCGCGGCGTCGGCCAGTTGGTCTCCCTGCAGTTTGGCAGCATCGGCAGGGTCGGTGCTCGCCGGGGTCGCGCCGTGGCGCCGGGCTTTGGCATCCGAATCGCTCTCTTCGCCGCTGTCCGCCATCTCCTTCTCAGCCGTCGTCGCTCCGAGGCGGTGGGCGGCACGGCCTTCTGCCAGGTAGGCGAGCCGGTGCAGAGTCTCGTTGTTGCGCCAGTGCAGCGGGACATCGAGCACCTGCTGCGGGACGAAGCGTCCCGGACCGGCGATCGCCTCTTCCTGGATGCGCACGACGCACTCGTGTCCGCGCGGCTTGACGTCGATGGTCACGCGCGCCTCGCCGATCGGCCAGCCGCGCGCCCGCATCACCATCATCCGCGACGGGATGAACTCTTCGACGACGGTCTTGTCGTCGATGAGTGCCGGCCAGACGCCGAAGGAATGGTGCAGTTCGGCGCCCGCCATGGGCCAGGTCTCGTCGACCTCGCGCATGCGCGACGCCCCGACGACCCAGGACGGATACAGCCACCCGTCGCTCAGCACCTCGAACACGTCCTCGGGTGTGCAGTGCAGCACCCTCACGTTGCGAGACATGGACTCCCCCTCGATCTCGGGCTCTATCGATGCGTTCGACGCTAGACCGCGCGTCCGGCGCGCTGGAGCGGGTTGCGTTGCGGCCCGGCCTGTGGCAGGCCGCCCGTCTGTCCGTCGAGTGGGCGGGAGACGGATGCCTCGGCCCCGCCGATCCGGTCACGTAGAGTCGGCGTCATGAGCGACGTCGTCATCACGGTCCGCGGGGAGCATGAGACCCGCATCGCCCCCGAACGCGCAATTGCGCACCTCACCATTCGCGCCGAGGGTCCCGAGCGCGGCGCCGTCGTAGAGCGCATGGCGGCACTGACCGAGCCGGTGCGCGACGATCTCGCCGCCCGTAAGACGGCCGACACCGTCACGGAGTGGACGAGTCAGCGCGTCTCGGTGTGGTCCGAGCGCCCCTGGAACAACGAGGGCAGGCGTCTCGCCCCCGTCCACTACGCCACCGTCGACTTCTCCGTCACGTTCACCGACTTCGCCGTGCTCTCGTGGTGGGCCGGAGAGGTGGCCGAGCGTGAGGGCGTGCAACTCGGCTGGATCGAGTGGAAGCTCACGCCCGAGACACGGGCGCGGACTGAACGGGATGTCGCCACCGAGGCGGTCGGCGTCGCCGTGACACGTGCGGCCGCTTACGCCGGAGCGCTCGGCTTGTCGGACGTCACGCCGCTCGAGATCGCCGACCTCGGTCTGCTCAGCCGCCAGGACCGGCCCGAGGTGGCACCCGGTCCCCGCATGCCGATGGCCAAGGCGTCGTTCGCGGGCGACTCCGCCGGGGGCGCGCCCGCGGTGCAGCTGCAGCCGGAGGACATCGTGATCTCCGCGGCCGTCGAGGCCCGCTTCGCCGCACGATGAGCGAGGTCCGATCCACGGGCTCGGCGAACGGTACTCAGCGGCCCCAGGCCGTACGGGACGGGATCGCGCAGCGGCTGTCCCGGATGATCCGGCTGCCCACGGTGTCTGCTGAGCGTGCCGATCGCGGACAGAGGCCGTTCGACGCTTTCGCCGACCTGCTCGTCGAGCTCTACCCGCTCGCGCACGAGCATCTCGAGCGGGAGCGCATCGGCGAGCTCGGCATCCTGTACCGCTGGCGCGGACACGTGCCCGAACGGCCGACCGTCCTCATGGCGCACTTCGACGTCGTGCCCGTCGACGAGAGCGACGCATGGACGCATCCGCCGTTCGAGGGGCGCATCGAGGACGGCTGGGTCTTCGGTCGCGGGGCGCTCGACGACAAGGGGCCGCTGGTCGTGCTGATGGATGCCGTCGAGAACCTGCTCGCGGCAGGCTTCACGCCCGCCCGCGACGTGTACCTGTCGTTCGGGGGCGACGAGGAGACCTTCGGCGGCGCCGCTCGCGTCATCGCCGAGACACTGCGGGACCGCGGCGTCGAGCCCTGGCTCGTCCTCGACGAGGGCGGCGCGGTCGTGGACGCACCGCTCCCGTTCGTGCGCGGACGCGCGGCGATGGTCGGCGTCGGCGAGAAAGGTGTCCTGACGCTCCGGCTCAGCGCCCGCGGCGAAGGCGGGCACGCGTCCGCTCCCCCGGCCCGCACTGCGGTCCGGCGCATCGCCCGGGCGGTCGAGCGCCTCGCTCCCGCCACGTTCCCGGCGCGTACACCGGCGGCGGTCACGCGGATGCTCGAGCTCTTCGCGACGCGGGCCGACGGCATCCCTCGTCGCCTGTATCGCCTCCTGGCGGCGACGCCGCGGCTCACTGCGCGTGTGTTCACCGCGATGGGCGGTGAGCCGGCCGCGCTCGTACGGACCACGATCGCGGCGACCATGCAGTCGGGTGGGACCGCGGCGAACGTGCTGCCCTCGCAGGCGTCGGCGACGCTCAACCTGCGCATCGCACTGGGCGAATCGGTGCCGAGCACCGTGAAACGCGTGCGCCGGCGCATCGCCGACCGCCACGTCGAGGTCGAGGTGCTCGAGGGCGACGGGCCGTCGCCGGAGTCGTCGACCGAGAACCCGCAGTTCGCGCTGATCGCCGCCGCGGTGAAGGTTTCGCATCCGGATGCCGCGACGGTTCCGTACGTGATGATGGCGGCGACCGATTCGCGACACTTCCATCGTTTCTCGCCCGCGGTCTACCGGTTCGCGCCGCTCGAGATGAGCAAGGCGCAGCGTGCGTCGATCCACGGCGTCGATGAACGCGTCGAGATCGCGGCGCTCGAGCGAGGCGAACTGTTCCATCGCACGCTCCTGCAGCGCCTAGAGTGATCGCAGCCGCCCCTCGACGAGCTCGAGGATCGGGGCGGCGAGCTCAGGAGGGTCTGGGGCCCAGAGGCAAGGAGCACGGATGGCGCGCAGCGCGATGTCCTCACGCGTCACGATCGGCACGCTGGCGAGCGTCGTCGGCTTCCTCGCGTTCGTCGAGTTCACGAGCGGCGTGATCCAGGGCTACTACACGCCAATGCTCACCGACATCGCCCGCCACCTCGGTGTGCACGACGCGGACGTCAACTGGCTCGAGGGCACGCAGCTCATGCTGTCGGCGCTCGTCGTGCCGGCGTTCGCGAAGCTCGGCGACATGGTCGGGCACAAGCGCATGCTGGTGATCTCGACGGCGATCACGGCTGCCGCATCCCTCGTCCTGCCGTTCACCGACTCGTTCGCGATCTTCCTCGCGGCCTGGGCCATCCAGGGCTTCTACGTCGTCTGGCTCCCGCTCGAGATCGCCCTCATCTGGTCACGCTCCCGCCGCATGGAGGGCCGCGCGACCATCACCGCCCGGGCGGCCGGGTTCCTCGTCGCAGCACTCGAGACCGGCGCCATCATCGGCGCGCTCGTCGGCGGCATGCTCATCGACACCCTCCCCCTGTGGATCGTGCTCCTCGTTCCAGCGCTGCTCGTGGTGGCCTGCTTCTTCGTGATCCTGTTCGGGGTGAAGGAATCGCCCGAGCCCACCGGCGGCCGCCTCGACAACGTCGGCCTCGTGCTCATCTCGCTCGCGCTCGTCGCGTTCACGGGCGGCCTCAGCCTGCTGCGCCTCAACGGACCCGCCGACCTGGTGGCATGGCTGGTGACCGCGCTGGGCGTGCTGCTCGTCGTCCCGTTCACGCTCTGGGAGCTGCGACAGGACGACCCGCTCATCGATGTGCGGATGTTCCGCTCCCCCGCGCTCGGGCCGGTGTTCCTCACCGCAGGCCTCTTCGGGGTGAGCGTGCTCGGCGCGCAGGCGCCGCTGTCCACCTTCGCGCGCACGGATCCCGACGTCTACGGCTACGGCCTCGGAACGACGGGCTTCCAGACCTCGCTCATCATCGGCTTCTACCTCATCGCCATGATCACCGGCGCCCTGCTATACCCGCTCATCTCGCGGCTCACCGCTCCGCGACTCACCCTCATCGGGGCGGCGACGCTCGTCGGCATCGGGTTCCTCATGTTCCTGCCGTTCCACGCGACGTATACGCAGGTCATCGTCAACATGCTGATCGTCGGCCTCGGCTCGGGCGCCCTGGTCGCGGCGCTGCCGGCGGCCGCGGCATCCGCTGCTCCGCCGACGCAGACCGGTGTCGCGACCGGCCTCACCAACTCGGTCAAGACCGTCGGCGGGGCGATCGCCTCATGCGTGTTCGGCATCGCGCTGCTGCAGGGCGCGACGGGTGCGGCCACCGAAGGCACGGCCGGGTCGCTCTCGGGCTACTTCACCGTATGGGTGGTGTGCGGCGTGACGGCACTGGCCGCCGCCGTGCTGCTGTGCTTCGTGCCGAAGACGGCGTTCAGCGATCGGGCTTCGCACGACGAGACGGATGCCGCCGCGCCCGTGGTGCGGTAGGGCTCGGGCTACTCGCCGAGGCGGTTGCGCGAGCGCATCGCGCGCTCGGCTTCGCGCTTGTCTTCGCGCTCGCGGATCGTCTGGCGCTTCTCGAACTCGCGCTTGCCCTTCGCGACCGCGATCTCGACCTTCGCGCGACCGTCCGAGAAGTAGAGCTTCAGCGGGATCAGCGTGTATCCGCCCGCCGAGATGGCGTGCGAGAGCTTGACGATCTCCTCCTTGTGGAGGAGCAGCTTGCGCGTGCGCTTGGAGGAGTGGTTCGTCCAGTGCCCCTGCGAGTACTCCGGGATGTGCACGGCGTCGAGGTACGCCTCGCCGTTGTCGATGTACGCGTAGCCGTCCGAGAGGTTCGCGCGCCCCTCGCGGAGCGACTTGACCTCGGTGCCGGTCAGCACGAGGCCGGCCTCGTACGTCTTCTCGATCGCGTACTCGTGGCGCGCGCGACGATTGGTCGCCACGACCTTCTCCCCGCGTTCCCTGGGCATGATGTCTCCTCGCTATGCCGTACAGCAGCCGTCTGGCGCACGGCAGCCTTTCAGTCTACCCCCGCGAGGAGGCGCGCGATCACGCGCGCAGCCATCTCCGGATGGCGAAGCCGGCCGAGAGCGCCGCGAGCAGCACGCCGACCAGGATCAGGACAGGCACCACGAGCCAGGCATCTCCGATGCCGACCCACGTCGTCACGAAGTCCACACGGTTGCGCAGGTACTGGTCGACGCCGAAATGCACCCCCGCGATGACCGCCGCACTTGCGAGGATCGACCCGAGCAGCGCCGCGAACACGCCCTCGAGGATGAACGGGGTCTGGATGAACCGGTTGGATGCCCCGACGAGTCGCATGATGCCGAGCTCCCGCCTTCGGGCATAGGCGGACAGGCGGATCGTCGTGGCGATCAGCAGCACCGCCGCGATGAGCATGAGCACCGCGATGCCGACGGCGATGTAGGTCGCGATCGTCAGCGCGGAGAACAGCGGATCGAGGTACTGCATCTGATCGTTGACCAGCTCCACCCCCTGCATCCCGCTGAACGCCTCGATGATGACATCCGACTGTTCGGGATCGACCAGCGTGATGCGGAACGTCTCGTTGACCTGGTCGGCGGTGATGACGCTGGCGTTCTCCTCGCCGGCGATCTGCAGCAGCTCGTCATAGGCCTGCTGGTGGTCGAGGAACGTCAGGTCGCGGATCAGCGGCGCCAGCGCGCTGCCCTCCAGCTTCGCCCGCACCTCCTCCACCTGTTCGGGCGTCGCCTCGCCGTTCGAGCACGTGGCCGGGGTCGAGATGGTCGTGCACATGTAGACGGCGACCTGCGCCCGCTCGACCCAGAAGTCGCGCATCGTGCCGATCTGCATCTGCATGAGGATCGCCGCGCCGACGAACGTCAGCGAGACGAAGGTGACGAGCACCACCGACACGACCATCGAGAGGTTGCGTCGCAGGCCGGTGAAGGCCTCCGACATGATGAGTCCGAACCTCATGAGGTGGGCCCCACTTCGTCATCGGGGTCGGTCTCACCGAGGCCGAGCCGATCGGCGAGGCCTAGTTCCGCGACCTCGATCTGCTCGAGGTCGATGACCGGGATCGACTGGGTGTGCGCGGGCGCCGATGCCGGCGCGACGGATGCCGCCGCCTCCGACTCCTCGGGCACGACGGGTTCATCGACCGACTGCTCGAGCGCCTCGGCCTTCCTCAGCTCGTCGGCGGCGAGTGCGGCAGCGGTGGCGGCCTCGGCGGCAGCGGCTGCCGCCGCGGCGACGCCCGGCGACACCGCGTCCGTCTCCGGCGTCACGATCTCGTCGTCGTCCATCGGCACGGCGGTGGGATCCAGGCCTGCGGCGGCGGCGATCGCGGCCTCGCGCTGCACCTCGAGCACCGCGGTGAGGGCGGCGACCGCGGCGGCCCCGCGCTCGGGCTCCGGCGCCAGGCTCGGCAGCCCCGACCGGTCGCCGTACCCGCCGTGACGTTCGTCGCGGACGATCTCGCCGTGGCGCAGCTCGATCACACGACGCTGCATCTGGTCGACGAACCCGGCCTCGTGCGTGGCCATGACGACGGTCGTGCCGCCGGCGTTGATGCGGGCGAGCAGCTGCATGATGTCGATGGACGTCCCGGGGTCGAGGTTTCCGGTCGGCTCGTCGGCGAGCAGGATCTGCGGCCGGTTCACGAGCGCGCGGGCGATGGCGACGCGCTGCTGCTCACCGCCCGACAGCTCGTGCGGGAACCTCTTCTCCTTGCCGGCGAGGCCGACGAGGGCGAGCACTTCGGGGACGGCCTGCTGGATGAACGCGCGAGACGAGCCGATGACCTGCAGCGTGAACGCCACGTTCTGGAAGACGGTCTTCGTCGGCAGCAGCCGGAAATCCTGGAACACGGCGCCGATGTGCCGGCGGAAATACGGCACCTTGCGGTTCGACAGCGTGCGCAGGTCGCGGCCGAGCACCACTACTCGGCCCTCGGACGGCGTCTCCTCGCGGAGGATCAGGCGCAGGCAGGAGGACTTGCCGGATCCGGAGGCGCCGACGAGGAAGACGAACTCCCCGCGCAGCACCTCGAAATCGACATCGCTCAGGGCAGGTTTGGAAGTGCCGCGAAAGCGCTTCGTGACGTTCTCGAACCGGATCATGGCCTAACGAGCCTATGTGGCAGCCCCGTCACGGTGTCCAGCGACACTCGCGGCCGCGGCATCCGTCTTCCCGGAGTCGCGAGCGACCGGGCGATGCGGGGCGAAGCATCACGCGCTCCGGGTCAGTCGTCGTCCTTGCGCTTGCGCCAGCGGATGCCGGCCGAGATGAAGCCGTCGAGATCGCCGTCGAAGACGATGGCGGGGTTGCCGACCTCGTGGCCGGTGCGGAGATCCTTGACCAGCTGCTGGCCGTAGAGGAAGTACGAGCGCATCTGGTCGCCCCAGCTCGCGGTGATCGTGCCCGCGAGCTCCTTCTTCTTGGCGGCTTCCTTCTCCCGCTGCAGCAGGAGCAGGCGGGTCTGCAGCACGCGCATGGCCGCGGCGCGGTTCTGAATCTGCGACTTCTCGTTCTGCATCGACACGACGATGCCCGACGGGATGTGCGTGAGGCGCACGGCCGAGTCAGTCGTGTTGACCGACTGCCCACCGGGGCCGGACGAGCGGAACACGTCGACCCGCAGGTCGCCCTCGGGGATGTCGACCTCGACGGCCTCTTCCATCACCGGGATGACCTCGACGGCCGCGAAGCTCGTCTGCCGCTTGTCGGCCGAGCCGAACGGGCTGATGCGCGCGAGGCGATGCGTGCCGGCCTCGACGGAGAGCGTGCCGTAGGCGTAGGGGGCGTCGATCTCGAACGTCGCCGACTTGATGCCGGCGCCCTCGGCGTAGGACGTGTCCATGACCTTCACCGGGTACTTGTGGCGCTCGGCCCAGCGCAGATACATGCGCAGCAGCATCTCCGCGAAGTCGGTGGCGTCGTCGCCGCCCGCGCCCGAGCGGATCGTGACGACCGCGGACCGTTCGTCGTATTCGCCGTCGAGGAGCGTCTGCACCTCGAGCTGGCTGACGATGTCTTCGAGCTCGGCGATCTCGCGACGCGCCTCTTCGGCGGCATCCTCGTCGTCCATCTCGTTGGCGAGCTCGACGAGGACGTCGAGGTCGTCGAGGCGCTGCTCGACATCGTTGACGCGCTTGAGCTCGGACTGACGGTGGCTGAGGGCGCTGGTGACCTTCTGCGCCTTCTCGACGTCGTCCCACAGATTGGGGGCGCCGGCCTCCTCGCTGAGACGCGCGATGTCTTTCGTGAGTGCCTCGACGTCGACCACGGCCTTGATGTCGGCGAACGTGGAGCGCATGGCCTGGATATCGGCGGAGGGATCGAAGTCGAGCATGACACTCCAGACTAACGTGGAAGCGATGAGCGATCGCGCCGACTCCCCCACCGCACGGGACGTGCTGTGGCGCTTCGGCCCCATGGTCTACGGCCCGACCGTGCTCTTCGCGCTCGGCGAGGGCGCCGTCATCCCGCTCATCCCGGTCATCGCCGCCCAGCTCGGGGCGGATGTCGCGACCGCCGCCCTCGTGGCCTCGGCGCTCGTCGTCGGCCAGCTGTGCGGCAACATCCCCGCCGGCTGGGCGGTCGCCCGCATCGGAGAACGGCTCACCATGGCGATCGCCGGCCTGGTCTCGCTCGCCGGAATCGTGGGCATGGCGCTCGCGCCGTCGCTCGGCATCTTCGCCATCGCCGTGTTCCTCATCGGCTTCTGCGCGGCGGCATTCGGCCTGGCGCGCCACTCGTTCATGACGACGCGTGTGCCGCTGTCGTTCCGCGCCCGCGCGCTGTCGCTGCTCGGCGGCACGTTCCGGCTGGGCATGTTCGTCGGCCCGTTCATCGCCGCCGGCCTCCTCGCGGTCTTCGGCGACGAGCACGCCACGATCTGGTTCTTCGGCGGGTGCCTGGTGGCCACGGTGCTGCTGGTGGTCTTCGGTCCTGACCCCGAGACGCAGTTCCTCGAGCCCTCGACCGCCGAGGACGACGCCGTCGCCGCAGAAGACACCGGCGAGCCCGTCACCGGGTCGATTCCCCTCCGCCGCGCTCAGGGGTCGCCATCGACGACGGCGCCGAGCGATGGGTCCGATCCGGGCACCGGCGTGCTGCGGACGATGTGGCGCCATCGCCGCGTGCTGTCGACACTCGGCCTGGCCGCGGCATCCCTCTCCGCCGTGCGCTCGGCGCGGCAGGTCGTGCTCCCGCTGTGGGGAGTCTCGCTCGGGCTCGACGCGCAGACCATCGCCCTCGTCGTGGGCATCTCGGGTGCGATCGACTTCGCGCTGTTCTATGCCAGCGGCCAGGTCATGGACCGCTTCGGGCGCCTGTGGGCCGCCCTGCCGGCCATGATCCTGATGGGCGCGGGGTTCATCGCCCTCGCTTTCACCCACGATCTGCCGCAGGCGGCGATGTGGTTCGCCATGTTCGCCGCCGTCCTCGGCGTCGGCAACGGGTTGTCGAGCGGGATCCTGCTCACCCTCGGCGCCGACGTCGCCCCGCGTTCCGACCCGGCGGCGTTCCTCGGCTCGTGGCGCACGCTCACCGACGCCGGCGGGGCGGTCGCGCCGCTGCTCGTGTCGGCCATCGCCGCGGCGGCGTCGCTGGCCGTCGCAACCGGAGCCATGGGTGTGATCGGACTCGTCGGCGCATTCGCCTTCGTGCGCTGGGTGCCGCGGTACGTGCCCCGGACGCGCCCATGACCGATGTCGTGCGGTTCTGCCGCAGCCGCAGCGCCGGCCGTCGCTGCACGCGTCCGCTCGGCCACGCGGGGCTGCACCGGCACCGCACGATCATGTGGACGGATGCCGGAGCCGACCCGGCGCGCTGCCCGGGCTCCGGCGAGCGCGGCACGCCCGCGGCCACCCTCGCCGACGGATTCCCCGACGGTCGCGCGCTCTGCCCGGTGTGTCATCGGTTCGTCGAGCTCGACGGGGACAGCAGGCTGGTCCCCCACGACACGTCGGACGACGGCGAGCCGGATGCCGTGATCCGCCGCCGTCGAGAGTGGTTCAACACTCTCGGCTGGTAGCGACGTCGGCGCGGTTCCGCGTCAGACCCAGGATCTGCGCACGGCCTCCGCGCCCAGCTGCATGCGCGTGGTGACGCCGGCGGTGTCCATGAGCTCGGCGACCCGGCGCTGCACAGTCCGCAGCGAGATGCCGAGCTGCGACGCGGCCGCGGCATCCGTCACTCCCAGCAGGAGAAGGCGCAGCAGATCGCGGTCCACCTCCTCCGTCGTCGGCGTCGCGGCGATCGGCAGGAACTCCGTGGCCGCCCGCCAGTAGTCCTCGAAGATCGAGGTCACCAGGTCGAGCAGGCCGCTCGGGTGGATGAGCAGGGCACCGAAACCCTCGTCCGCGCCCTGCGAGTGCATCGGCACCAGCGCCATCTGGTCGTCGGCGATGAACATCCGCGTCGGCAGGGTGGGCAGCACCCGGATCTCCTCGCCGATCTGCGCCATCTCGCGCGCAGCGGTCAGGAAGCCCGGCCGTTCCAGTACGGCGCTCTCGACGATGACGCGGTAGCGCACGCCTCGCGCGAGCGCCCGGTCCTCCTCGACGTTGTCCTCGCCGCTCACCAGCGCGATCTCGTGCAGCACCAGCACGCGCACCTGGTCGATCGAGGCGGCCTGCAGCTGCGCCACCCGCTGCCGCACGGCGTCGTCGCCGATGACGACATCCACCACGTCCGCCACGCTGCGCTGTTCTACCGAGCGACGGTACAGATCGCTCAATTCGACCAGCGCCTCGTGCGCGCGAGTCAGCCCCCGCTCGCGCTCGAGCAGCAGCGGACGCAGCGAGATGGAGGGTGGGGACGCCACGAACCGGTCACTGCTCGATGCCTGGCGCGCGAGCAGCCCGAGGCGCTCCAGCTCGATCACCATCGGCCGCACGCGCGGGAGCGACATGCTGAGCGCCGCGGCGATCTCGGTCATCGACGCCGAGGGCTGCTGGAGCACGCTCCGATAGACCGCGGTGTGGGCCGAATCGAGGCCGAGCGCATCGAGCACGGTGTTCTCCCCCATGCGCTCATCGTCACCCGCCGAGCGTGGCGGATGCAGGCCATGGCGTCTCTCCGCCACCCACTTTAGGCGAGTGGACGGCGAAGGTGGGGGGACACGGATCCCCACACCGAGAGGCTCGCGCATGTCACGAACCCAGCCCATCGGCCGCCGCCTGCGCCCGATCGTCGCCGCCACCAGCGGTCTGGCGATCGGGATCGCAGGCATCGGCCTTGCGACGATGCCGGCGGCGGCCACCCCCACACCGCCCGCCGCACCCTCCGCCGGAGCGACGGCCGGCCAGGCACATACCGTCACCCTCATCACCGGTGACCGCGTCACCGTTACGGATATGTCGGACGGCACCCACACCGTCTCCGTCGACACGGCTGTCGACGGCGCCGGCGTGCAGACGTACGAAGTGGGCGACGACCTGCACGTCGTGCCCCAGGGCGCGATGCCCTATCTCGCCTCGGGCGCCCTCGACGAGGACCTGTTCAACGTGTCGCTGCTGATCGAGTACGGCTACGACGACGCCTCGATGGACGCCACCCCGGTCATCGTCGAGCACGACGCCGCGGCTGCGCGCTCGTTCGCGGCACCTGTCCCCGGCCTGGAGGTCACCGCGCCGCTCGAGAGCATCGGCGGCGCGGCGGCGACGCTCGGCCACGACGACGCCGCGGCCGCGTGGCAGTCGCTCACCGCGTCCTCGGCCCGCGCGTTCGCGGCCACGCCGACTCTCGCCGACGGCATCGAGGCCATCCACCTCGACGGCAAGGTGCGCTCCACGCTCGACTCGAGCGTTCCCTACATCGACACCCCTGCCGCGTGGGCCCAGGGCTACACCGGTGAGGGCGTCACGGTCGCCGTGCTCGACACCGGCATCGACGACACCCATCCCGACCTGCAGGGCCACATCCTCGACGGCTCGACGAGCTTCGTGCCCGGCGAGGAGGTCGCCTCGGACCCCAACGGCCACGGCACGCACGTCGCCTCCACGATCGCGGGCACCGGCGCCGCGTCGGAGGGCACCCACCGCGGTGTCGCCGACGGCGCCGACCTGCTCATCGGCAAGGTGCTCGGCGCGGACGGCTATGGCCAGGACTCGTGGATCATCGAGGCGATGGAGTGGGCGGGCCAGAACGCTCCGATCGTGTCGATGAGCCTGGGTTCGCAGTCGCCGTCCGACGGCAAGGACCTGATGGCCGAGTCGCTCAACCAGATCGCCGAGGAGACCGGCGCGCTGTTCGTGGTCGCCGCGGGCAACGCCGGTTCCCCCGAGTCCATCGGCGCCCCGGGCTCCGCCGAGCAGGCGTTCACCGTCGGATCGGTGGACGACCCGTCGGGCGACCTCTCCTACTTCACGAGCCAGGGCCCCCTCTCACGCTCGGGGGCGCTGAAGCCGAACGTCACCGGTCCCGGCAGCGAGGTCACGGCTGCGCGTTCCGCCGACAGCGGCGGTGAGGGCTCGTACATCACCATGAGCGGCACTTCGATGGCCACACCGCACGTCGCGGGCGCCGCGGCGATCCTGCTCGGCGCGAACCCCGAGCTCACGACCGCGCAGCTGAAGGCGGCGCTCGCGAGCACCGCGACCGACCTCGGCTACACCTCGTACCAGGGCGGCACCGGTGTCATCGACGTCGACGCCGCGCTCAACGCGCCGGTCGTCGCCTCTGGTTCGGGCGACTTCGGCATGCTCATGTGGGGCGAGGAGCCGACCCCCGTCGAGCGCACCGTCGAGTACACCAACCGCACGGATGCCGAGATCAGCGTCGCTCTCGAGGCGACGCTGACCGACACGACGCCGGGCGGTGGCGGGGACCCCGGTCCGCTGTCGGACGGCATCGCGTTCGACGCTCTGACGATCGACACCGACAGCCTCACCATCCCCGCCGGAGGCACCGCAGCGGTCACGATGACGGTGGACCCGGCCAAGGTGCCCGCAGGCACGCAGCTTTCGGGCGCGCTGACCGGCTCGGTCGACGGCGAGGCCGTCACGCGGACCGCGCTCGGCACGATCGCCGAGGCCGAGCGCTACGACCTCACCATCACGGCCACCGGCTTCGACGGCCAGCCCGTCAGCGTCTACGCACTGCTGTGGGATGCCGCCGCGCAGTGGGCCGAGCCGGTTCTCGTCGAAGGCGAGACGACGCTGCGCCTCATGAAGGGCGACTACACGGTGATGTCCTATATGGAGATCAACCGCACCGCCGACACCATGGCAACCGTGCTCGCCGGCGACCCCAAGCTGACCCTCACGAAGGACGCGACAGTCGCCCTGGACGCCCGCCACGCGAAGGAGGTCACGGTCGACGCGGGCCGTGACGACCTCGAGCAGTCCTTCGGCCGCATGGACTTCCACGCCGACGACTTCTCGGCGAGCGCGATCATGCCGGTGCTCACAGACGAGATGTGGGCGCAGCCCATGAAGGTCGACGACGCCGAGTTCTCCCTCACGACGCGCTGGCGGCTCTGGGAGCCGATGCTCGCGGTAACGGCGGGCAAGAAGCCGCTCGACGTGATCCTGCAGGTCGGATCCACGTTCCTGGACGGCGAGATCAAAGCGGCGGCGGTCGATGCCGGCACCGGCACCGTCGACGAGTTCGCTGCCATCGACGTCAGGAACAGGGTCGCGGTCGTGACCCTGTCCGGCCAGGTCTCGCCCGGGCAGGCCGCGGCGAACGCGGCTGCGGCGGGCGCGAAGTTGATGATCCTCCTCAATGACGCGGACGGCGACCTGAGCACCTGGGTCGGCTCGGACGACTTCACAACCGACGCCCCGATCGCGGTCGCCGCGATCAGCGGCGTCGAGGGCCGTCAGCTCCTCGCCGACATGGCGAAGAAGAAGGTCACGGTGAGGGCCGTCGGCGACTCGTACCCGGACGTGGTCTACGACATCGCCCGATACAGCGACGGCGAGATCCCGACCGACCTCGCGTACGCGCCGGAGAACCTGACGCGCATCGACACGACGTACCACGGCCAGAAGGAGCTCATGGGCGAATTCCGGTACGACTTCGTGCCTGGTGCGCAGTACGGCTCGGGCTACTTCATGCGCGCCGAGCGCGGCACCGTGCGCGAGGAGTGGGTCAACACCGACGATCTGCGCTGGAACCAGGGCGTCGGCGTCGAGTCCGTCCGCTGGGAGATGCGCGACAAGCTGCGCACCTACGAGCCGGGCCAGCGGCTCGAGGTCGAGTACTTCGGCGGCATCGTTCGCCCGTACGTCGCGACCGGCTACTGGGTTCCGTATCGCATCTCGGACTACGCGCAGGTGAACATCCCCAGCTGGGCGGACGGCGGCGACCCCGAGCACACCGGCACGTTCGACACCTGGATGGAGCCCTCCACCGTGCACCAGACCGCGGACGTCTACATCGACGGTCAGCTGGTCAAGCAGGCCGAGCACCAGGGCGTCAACGTGTGGGACCTCCCCGACGGCGAGCAGGAATGGCGCGTGGTGAGCACCGCGACGCACGACGGGACGCACCTCGAGGGATCGACGAAGACGGTGAGCGACTGGACCTTCCGCTCCGAGGGCAAGCTGGGCGACTGGACCAACCGGCTGCTGCCGATGATCCAGGCCTTCTACGACGTCGACGTCAACGCCGGCAACCTCGTGGGCGAGGACCGCCGCAAGGGATCCCGCATCCCGCTCGGTCTCGAACTCGGCCACGTCGCCGGCACCGCCCCCGCCGGCGCCATCACCGACGCGACACTCGAGGCCCGCACCGCGGGCGGCGAGTGGGTGCCGGTCACGCTGCAGACGGCGAAGACGGATGCCCCGACCGGTGCCGTCGAGGGCGACGGCGACGTCTTCGTCACCAGCCGCGCCTGGGTCAGCGGGTTCACCGCGCAGATCCCGGTGTCGGACAAGGGCGGCTGGGTCGACCTGCGCGTGACGGCGAAGGATGCCGCGGGCAACACGTTCTCGCAGGAGATCGAGAAGGCCTTCCAGGCGACTCCCGCCAAGGGCGTGCGCTGACGTAGAGCACGCACAAGAGGCCCGGTCGCTTGGCGACCGGGCCTCTTGTGCGTCCGCCGAAGCTCACCACATCACGCCGACGAGGTGAGCGAACACGTCCTCCGGATCGTTGTCGAGACCGCGCCGCGCGAACCAGGTCGACACGTTCACGACGTCGCGGTAGAGGAAGTCGAGCCCCTGCGGGTTGGCGACGACGTCGACGATCTGCGGCAGGTCGATCACGACGATGTGCCCCTCGTGGTCGAGCAGGTTGTACGGCGACAGGTCGCCGTGCGCGAAGCCCGCTCGTGCGAAGGCCTCGAGAATGCCGACGACCTGCTCGAAGGCATCCCTCAGTTCCTCTCCGTGCAGCCGGCTCTGAGCGAGCCGGGGCGCCGCAGCGCGGCCGTCGCCGACGAACTCCATGAGCACCTCGGTGTCGCTCACCTGCACCGGGTACGGCACGGGAACCCCGGCCTGCCAGGCGCGGCACAGCGCGTCGAACTCGCTGACCGCCCAGTGCCCGGCAGCCACGGAGCGGCCGTACGCCGATTTGCGGCCCACCGCGCGGGCGTCGCGGGTGTTGCGCATCGTGCGGCCCTCTTCGTAGCTGCCCGAACGGTGGAAGTCGCTGTGGTGAGAGGTGCGGTACCGCTTGGCTGCGAGGAGGACTCCGGCTGTGCCCGGAACGGCGCGCTCGATGAGGTGCACGTCGGCTTCCTTGCCGGTCTTGACGATGCCGAGCTCGGTGTCGAACGCCCCCGATGCGGTCACGAGCCAGTGCGGGTGCGGCAGGGGGCCGCGTTGAGTGGGTGAAGAAGCCGGCCAGGTGGACCAGCGCTGATCGGCGCCGGGCTCGAGCTCCGGCGGAAGGACGGATGCGGACGCGTCGAGGCGTACGGATGACATCGGTTGGACACTCCAGGGTGGGAGGCCGCCGATATCAGTGGGTGCGGGCGACCTCGAGGGAAGGGATGTGGACACAGGGCGTGACGAAGACAGCCATCGTGGTCCTCCTTCCGATCGGGGTGCCGCGGCACCGACTCGCCTCACTGTAGCGGAGCGAGGGTCCGGCATCCATCACGATTTCGGATGTCCTACCGGTCACCCCTGTGGGACTAGCGCAGCGCCGTGCGACTCGTCGCGGTCGCCTCGAGCGCCACACCGTCGGGCACGAACACGGTGACGATGGGCGGATGCCACTGCCCGGCGACCGTGACACGCGCCGAGACGCCGTCGGGAGTCGCCGCCGAAACGAGCCGCGCATCCTCTCCGATCTGGCCCACCATCGCCGCAGCTGCCTGGTGCACACCGGCATCGGTCAGCGTCGCGAGGGGCTCACCGCTGACGATGGAGAGCTCGAAGCCGTCGGCGGCGGCAAGAGCCGCGGCATCCGCCACCGCGTCGAGCTGCTTCTGGGCGAGGTAGAGGCTGGTCGCGGCGGTGCCGACGAGGATCACCGCGATCGCGAGCACCGCGTAGCCGAGGGTCAGGATCAGCACGCTGCCCTCGTCGTCGCCCAGCGGGTCGCGATCGCGTGCGCACGCCCGCAGCCCGGCCCTCATCGCTCGCTCCAGAATCGCGAGACCTTGTGCACGGCCGCCGCCTCTATCGGTATAGCCGCGATACGGTCGAGGTCGAGCACCGGCGGCACGAGCGGCAGCGCCACCACCGTCCGGACGCTCACGTGCAGAGTCGCGCCGGCGCGCGGGCAGGTCGTCCCCACGGGCGTGCACTCGATCGACAGGTCGACGTCGTCGAGCCCGTACTCGTCGGAGACGGCGGCGATCACGGCATCGGCGCGGGCGCGGGCGTCCTCCGCGTCGACCGCTGTCGACACGGCCCGCGCGACATGGCGGGCCGCGGCCTCGGCGCCGAGGCTCTGACCTTGGATGAGTCCCAGCGACACCACCAGGTACACCAGGGGCACGAGGAGCAGCAGTCCCACCAGGATGAACTCGAGCGCCGCGGAGCCTGCTTCGGAGTCATCGGACGCCGTCGGCGGGCTCTGCCCGTCGCGGCTCGACCTCACACCGGCCCTCGCATCGACGGTGCCGCCGCGGCGGCACCCCGCCCCTCGGGCCTCAGTCGAACGACTCGACAGGCGCATGCGCCGTCACCTCCAGCAGGCGCGGCGCGCCGAGCAAGCCGATCAGCGGCAGCGTCGCGGCGACGCGGATCTCGACGGTCTCCTGACCGAGTGCCGACGTCTCCCCCACGGCGACATCGGCGGCGTACTCGCCGCCGATCGTGCGGCTGACGATCTCGCGCGTGCGGCGTGCGCCTTCTTCGAGCGTCGTGTCGGCGAGCGCGGCGTGGTAGGCGCCCTCGACGGCCGCGTCGTGCACGACGTTGCGCACGTACACCGCGAGTCCGAACTGCAGCACGCCGAGTGTCAGAACAGTGAGGAGCGTGCCGACGAGGACGAACTCCACCGGGCTCGCACCGGCGTCGTCGCACACGTCCGCGGCGACCCGCGAGCGCACGACCCGCATCGTCCTGGCCACGGACCGGTGCACGGCGTCAGAGCCCGGAGACGCGGCTGATGGCCTGCTCGAACAGATCGGCGAGCGCGGGGCCGGCCATGGCCCAGATCACGACGACCAGTCCCGCGGTCATGAGCGTGATCAGGACCCACCCGGGCACGTCACCCCGCTCGTCGTCCGCGAGGTCGTCCCACGTGCCGCGAAGCCGAGCCGTGAGGCGCTGCATCCGTGCTTTCATCATTTCTCCTTCCGGCCGATCAGCCGAGTCCGAGTCGAAGCATGAAGATCCCGGGGAACACCGCGAACAGGACGCTCAGCGGCAGGATCAGGAACACGAGCGGAATGAGCATGTAGATCTCCTTCCGGCCCGCGCGTTCGATGAGCGCGCGCTTGGCGTCCTCACGCGCGTCGAGCGCCTGCGCCTGAAGCACATGCGCCAGCGGGGCGCCGCGTTCGATGGCGGCGACGAGCTGGTCGATGGCACGGGTCAGCGCCGGGATCTCGAGTCCCGCGGCCAGCCGCGTCAGCGATTCCGACAGCGGCGAACCCGTGCCGACGGCGATCACGACACCGCGCAGCTCGCTGGTGAGCTCCCCCGCGCCGACCTCGCTCACACGCCGGAGCGAGTCCAGGATGCCCTCGCCTGCCGACAGGCAGAGCGCGAGGAACTCCAGCACCGTGGGGAGCTCCTCCTCGATCCGCGCGGCGCGCGCCTGAGCGGCGTGAGTGAGCCAGGCGTCGTAGCCGAGCGCGGCCGCGACCGCCGCGACGGGCGGCAGGAGGCCGAGGACGGGTGATCCGCGTCCGGCGAGCACCAGGACGACCACGACACCGCCGCCGACCCCGAGGCCCGCGATCGCCCAGCCGAGCTGACGACTGCGGAATCGTGCGGCATCGATCGTCCAGGCTGCGCGGTGCAGGCGTCGTGCCAGGATTGCGTCACCGCCGGCCAGACGCGCAAACCGCCCGCGCGCGAACGCGGACCAGGCGAGTGGAGATCCGCCACCCGGGGCCACGACATCGAGACCGCGTGGGTCTGTCACATCGCGGATGTACGGCGCGATCCGTCGGGCCAGGCTCGGCGCGCCCCATCGCGGCGCGAGCGAGATCAGCAGGCACACGCCCACCCCGAGGGCGGTGCCGAGCACGACGGCGAAGGCGAGGTCGCTCATCCCGGTGGCGATCACCCGAACCACCTCCGCGGTTCGGGAAGGCGCCCCAGCCGGATCATGAGCCGGTACGCGACCAGAGACACCGCCGCACCGACAAGGATCAGCACGATGCCGCCGGGGCTGCCGTACGCGCGGGCTCCCTCCGGACGCATCGCCAGCAGGGCCAGGATCACCCAGGGTGCGACCACACCGAGCACCGCCGCTCCGCGGATCCACGACTGCCGCGATTCGACTTCGGCACGCAGGGCCGCGTCCGCGCGCACCGAGCCGGCAAGCGCCCGCAGCACCGAGGTGAGCTCGGTGCCACCCACCTGCCGTGCCATCCGCAGCGTTTCGACGATGCGGTCGGCGACGGGATCGGCGAGGCTGATCTTGAGCCGCTGGATGCTGGAGTCGAAGTGACCCGACGCCGACATGTCGCGGGCGAACCCCGCGAATGCCGGCCGCAGCTCGGCGGGTGCGGAATCGGCGAGGCTCGCCACCGCGTCAGGAAGCGACATCCCCGCCCGCACCGAAGCGATGAGCAGATCGCACACGTCGGGCCAGAGCCCGCGCCGCGTGCGCAGGAGCTTCGAACGCCGCGCACGCAGCCACGCGAACGGGGCGATCGCTCCCGCGACCGCCGCAACGAGGGCCAGCGCGGCCACCGGTGCCACGAGCCACGCGATCGCGGCCGCGACCACAGCGCACACACCCGCCACCACCGCGACCGAGGCGACCGAGGTGCGGGGCATCCCCGCGTCTTCGAGCAGGCGGGCGATCCGGCCGCGGCGGGCCGTGCCGGGGCGACGGCGGAAGTCCGCGGGCCACAGCCACGGTGACAGCACCAGCAGGACCCCGGCTGCCAGCACCGCACCCCAGACGAACGTCACAGGGCGTCCGCCCGGTAGAGCGTGCGAGCCGTGATGACGGAGTCCGCCACACCGGTCGGTGCCACGATCTCCACGACGCGCCGCGCTCCCCCGGCGTCCCGCTCGCAGTGCGCGACGAGGTGGACGGATGCCGCGACCGCCGGCTGCACGAAGCTCGCGTCGATGTTGCGCCCCGCGAGCAGCGGCAGCGCGGCCAGCTTGCCGAGCGCCTCGCGCGCCGAGTTCGCGTGGATGGTCGCCGCACCAGGCACGCCGGTGTTGAGCGCCAGCAGGAGGTCGAGCGCCTCGGCGTCGCGCACCTCTCCGACGACCAGACGGTCGGGACGCATGCGAAGCGCCTCTTTGACGAGACGCCGCAGCGTGACTTCGCCCGTCCCTTCGAGGCTGGGCTGGCGTCCCTGCAGCGAGACGAGGTCGGGTGCCGCGACGGCGAGCTCGAACGTCTCCTCCACCGTCACGATGCGATGCTCCGGCGGGCACGCCGCGATGAGCGCGCCCAGCAGCGTCGTCTTGCCCGCGTGCGTCGCACCCGAGACGAGGACCGACTGCCCGGCGATCATCGCATCGCGCAGCAGTGCGGCGGCCCGGGGAGCGATCGATCCCGCGGCGACCAGGCGACCGAGGTCGCGGTACGCCGGCAGGAACTTGCGGATGTTGACCGCCCAGTGGCGCCGCGTGATGTCGGGGATGACGACGTGCAGGCGGCTGCCATCGGGCAGCGAGGCGTCGACGAAGGGCTGGCTCAGATCGACGCGCCGACCACTGGACTGCAGCATCCGCTCGACGAGGTCTCGCACGGCGGTGTCGGTCAGCATCAGCGGCACCCGCTCTGCGACTCCCGCCCGCGCGACGAAGATGCGATCAGGAGCATTGATCCAGACCTCCTCGACGGTCGGATCGTCGAGGTACGCCTGCAGCGGCCCGAACCCGGCGACGGCGGCGAGCACCTCCCGCACGCAGGCCGTCTCGTCGTCGACCGGCGCCAGCCCGCGCGCCAGGGCGAAGTCGTTGTGCCGGCGCACCTCGGCGCGCGCGACCTGCGCCGCGAACTCCGGGTCGCGGGTCGGATCCGACCGTTCGGCGCGCAGTCTCTCGCGCACCCGCTCGGCCACGAGGGTCGCGACGGGAGCGCTCGAGGAGGTCACTTCAGCATCCTCGCAATTCGGCCCGGAGCCAGCCGAAAGTTATCCACAGATGCGGTCGCCGCGACCGAGGGGCAGGATGGAGGCACCGATGAAAGGACGACGATGATGACCAAGACGGAACTGGCCCCGGCGGCGAAGGCGGGCCTGGGCGTTCTGGGCCTCGTGCAGGTGGCGTTCGCGTTCCTGGCGTTCTGGGATCTCTCCCACCGCGACGCGGACGACGTGCGCGGACCGAAGGCGGCGTGGATCCCCGCGATCCTCGTGAACTGGATCGGACCGGCGAGCTACTTCCTGTTCGGCATCCGCCGCTGATCTCCTCCGCGAAACGGGGGGTCAGCCCCACAGCCGACTCCCGGTCCCCTCAGTAGACTGAGAGCCACTTGCGGGAGTGGTGAAATCGGCAGACACGCAGGATTTAGGTTCCTGTGCCTTCGGGCGTGTGGGTTCAAGTCCCACCTTCCGCACGCGAGTTCTCGCATCCTCCGCCGACTGACGACGGGAAACCACCGTGCACGCTGTTCCTTCCGCGCTGATCCCCTGGCTGGATCCGGCCGCCATCATCGAATGGGCGGGCCCCTGGGCGCTCGTCGCCGTGTGCTTCATCGTCTTCGCCGAGACGGGCCTGCTCATCGGATTCCTTCTCCCCGGCGACACGCTCCTCGTCATCTCAGGCCTGCTGTCGCATCCGCAGTCGTATGCGCCGAACGGCGTGTTCGGCATCAGCGTGTGGTGGGTGGCGCTGTTGATCGGTCTTGCCGCATTCCTCGGCGGGGAGGTGGGCTACTACATCGGTCACAAGGGCGGCCCGGCGGTCTTCGAGAAGAAGGAATCCGGTCTGTTCAGCGTCAAGAACGTCGAGCGCACGAACGCGTTCTTCGAGCGGTTCGGCGGACTCACCATCATCCTGGCCCGCTTCGTGCCGATCGTGCGCACCTTCGCCCCGGTCGCCGCGGGCGTCGGGCACATGAACAAGTGGAAGTACACGCTCTACAACTTCATCGGCGCGGTGCTGTGGGGCTTCGGCCTCACGATGTTCGGCTACGCCATCGGGTTCATCCCGCCGGTCGCCACCTTCGTCGAGAACTACATCGACCTGATCCTGCTCGCCGCGGTCGGCGGCACGGCGCTTGTGACGCTGTGGCACTACTTCCGCGAGCGCAGCAAGGCGAAGAAGGCCGCCGCGGCGGGTGAGGACGTCGTCACCGACCACAGCGAGGCCGAGGCGCTCGTGCTCGATCCCGAGGTGTTCGATCGCGGCCCCGAGCACCACGAGGATGGCGCCCCGAAGGCCTGACCCGGAGGCTACCCGCGACTCGGACCGTCAGGAGGCCTTCTTCTTGGCGGCGGGCTTCTTCGCGGACGACTTCGCCGCGGGCTTCTTGGCGGGTGCTTTCGCCGCCGGCTCGTCGTCGGCCCCGGCATCCTTCTTGTCCGACGCCTTCGATCCGCCGCCTTCGCGAGCCGCACGGGACTTCTCAACGCTGGCACGCAGCGCCGCCATGAGGTCGATGACCTCGCCGCCTGCCTCTTCTTCCTCCTGCTCGCCGAAGGTCTCGGTGGTGTCCAGCGCGTCGCCCTTCTCGAGCTTCGCCTCGATCAGGGTGCGCAGCTCCTGCTGGTACTCGTCGGTGAACTCCTCGGGGTCGAAGTCGCTCGAGAAGCTCTCGACGAGGGATGCCGACAGCTCGAGTTCCTTGGCCGAGATCCGCACGCTCTCATCCAGCGCCGGGAACGCCGCTTCGCGAACCTCGTCGGCCCAGAGCAGGGTCTGCAGCACGAGGACCTCGCCGCGCACGCGCAAGGCCGCCAGCCGGGTCTTCTGTCGCAGCGAGAACCGGACGATCGCGGTCCGGTCGGTCTGCTCCAGCGTCTTGCGCAGCAGCACATACGCCTTCGGCGACGCGGAATCCGGTTCGAGGTAGTACGCGCGATCGAGCGTCAGGAGGTCGATCTGCTCGCTCGGCACGAACTCGACGACATCGATCTCGCGGCTCTTCTCCGCTGGGAGCGACGCCAAGTCGTCCTTGGTGAGCACGACCGTCTTCTCGCCGTCGTCGTACGCCTTGTCGATGTCGGAGTACGGCACCACCTCGCCGTCGACCTCGCACACCCGTTGGTAGCGGATGCGACCGCCGTCCTTGTTGTGCACCTGATGCAGAGAGACGTCGTGGTCCTCTGTCGCCGAGTACACCTTCACCGGCACGTTGACGAGTCCGAACGTCAGTGCACCCTTCCAGATCGCTCTCACCACACCAGTGAACACCAGTGCGCCGACACCGGGCCACCCCTTGCGCCTCTCGTCGCCGATACTCTGTGGCCATGGCGGGAGAGGAGCAGCTCGTGCGCATCGGCGGCCGGCGCCTGCGCATCACCAACCTCGACAAGGTGCTCTATCCCGAGACGGGCACCACCAAGGGCGAGGTCATCGACTACTACTCGCGCATCGGCGAGGTGCTGATCCCCCATGTCATCGGGCGTCCCGTGACCCGCAAGCGCTGGCCGGACGGCGTCGGCACCGAGGAGGACCCCGGCATGGTCTTCTTCGCGAAGGACCTCGAGCGCGGTGCTCCGTCGTGGGTGAAGCGGATGCCGATCCCCCACTCCACCGGCACCAAGGAGTATCCGCTGGTCGGCGACATCCCGACGCTCGTCTACCTCGCGCAGGTGGCGAGCCTCGAGCTGCACGTGCCGCAGTGGCGCTTCGCGCCCGACGGCGGACGTGGGCCCGCCGACCGCCTCGTGCTCGACCTCGATCCCGGCCCCGGCGTGGGCCTGCCGGAGTGCGCCGTGGTCGCCGGCTGGGCACGCGGCATCCTGGTCGGCATGGGACTCGAGCCGTACCCGGTGACCAGCGGCAGCAAGGGCATCCACCTGTACACCGCGCTGCCGCCCGGCCAGTCGACCGAGCAGGCGTCCGCGCTCGCGAACGAACTCGCCCGCGCGATCGAGGCGGATCACCGCGACCTCGTCGTCAGCAGCATGAAGAAGAGCGAGCGCCACGGCAAGGTGCTCATCGACTGGAGCCAGAACAACGGGTCGAAGACGACGATCGCGCCGTACTCGCTGCGCGGCCGCGCACACCCCACGGTCGCCGCGCCGCGTACGTGGGACGAGCTCGCCGACCCGCAGCTGCGCCACCTCGATTTCACGGAGGTGCTCGAGCGGATCGAGTCCATCGGCGATCCGATGGCGGCGCTCGGCTTCCACGCCGGCGGGCGCGAGGCCGAGTCCGGACCCCTGTCGGCCTACATCTCCAAGCGCAGCGCGCAGCGCACCCCCGAGCCGGTGCCCGCCAATCCGCTGGGGTCCACCCCGTCGAGTGATCGGCCGCGCTTCGTGATCCAGGAGCATCACGCGAGCCGCCTGCACTGGGACTTCCGGCTCGAGCGCGACGGCGTGCTGGTGAGCTGGGCGGTCCCCCGCGGTGTCCCGCATTCGTACAAGCGGAACAACCTCGCCGTCATGACCGAGGATCACCCGATGGAGTACGCGAGCTTCGAGGGCACGATCCCCGCGGATGAGTACGGTGGCGGCACCGTGACGATCTGGGACGACGGCCGCTACGACCTCGAGAAGTGGCGCGAGGACGAGATCATCGCGACCCTCGAGGGGCGGCCGGGCGGGCCGCTCGGACGCGTGCGTCTCGCGCTCATCCGCACCGAGGGCGAGGGCGAGAAGTCGAGCTGGCTGCTGCACCGGATGAAGACGGATGCCGACGGCCGGCCGCAGCCGGACGGCACGGTCGTGGAGCCCACTCCCCAAGCCGACGAGCCCCACAGCCCGGCGCAGCGAGCGGCGTCCCGGTCCCCGCGCCGAGGCGAGGAGCCTCCCCGAAAAGGGCATGTGAGTTCCGGTTCACACACCACCACCGAACCCGACGTGAGTTCCGGTTCACACACCACCACCGAACCCCAGGTGAATTCCGGTTCACACACCACCACCGAACCCCACGTGAATTCCGGTTCACACACCACCACCGAACCCCACGTGAATTCCGGTTCACACACCACCACCGAACCCCACGTGAATTCCGGTTCACACACCACCACCGAACCCCAGGTGAGTTCCGGTTCACACACCAGCATCGAACCCCGGTCAGGCCCCGATTCCCTGCCTCAGTCCCGTGTGAACCGGAAGTTCAATGACGTTTCGCAGGGTGTGTCGACAGTCCCGATGGCCGACCTCCGACCGATGCTCGCCTCGTCCGCGACTCCGGGAACGGCTCGTGCGGCGGCCCGTGCGTGGGCTGCGAAAGACGGCACCGGCGAGACCTGGGTCGAGATGAAATGGGACGGGATCCGCGCCGTCGGTGTGTGGGACGGTCAGCGGCTGCGGCTCTTCGCGCGCAGCGGCAACGAGGTGACCCATCGGTATCCCGAGCTGACGGCGGTGGACGCCGGCCTCGGCGACGAGCTCGCAGTGCTCGATGGCGAGCTGGTCGCGCTCGAGCCCGATGGTCGTCCCAGCTTTCCACTGCTGCAGACCCGGATGAACCTCGAGCGCGCGGGCGACATCGCCCGAGAAGCCCGACGGACGCCCGTGCGCTACTACCTGTTCGACGTCCTCTCGCACGACGGCGACGACCTCGCCGACCTTCCGCTGCGCGAACGGCGCGACGTGCTCGAAGCGGTGGCGGCGGCATCCGTCGACGCGATCGTTATCCCGCCGGTTTTCGACGACGTCGATGCGGCGCTCGACACGAGCATCCAACTGCGACTCGAGGGGATCGTCGTCAAGGATCCCGGCTCGCGGTACCTGCGCGGAGGCAGGTCCGAGTCATGGCTGAAGGTCAAGATCACCCGCACGCAGGAGGTGGTGATCGCGGGCATCCGCCCCGGGAAAGGCGCTCGCAGGAACACCTTCGGGTCTTTGCTGCTCGGCATCCCGGACGAGGCGGGCCTGCGCTATGCGGGTCGCGTCGGCTCCGGCTTCAGCGACTCGACCCTCGCGACCCTCATGAAGAAGCTGCTGCCGCTGCGCACCGACGCCAATCCGCTCGTGGGCGTGCCGCCGCTCGATGCCCGCGATGCCCTGTGGGTCCGGCCGGCGCTCGTCGGCGAAGTCGAGTACGGCGAGTTCACCCCCGGCGGCATCCTCCGCCACCCGAGGTGGCGCGGCCTCCGCCCCGACAAGAGCCCCGACGAGGTGCGGCGCGAGGACTGAGCGCCTCCTGTCGCTGAGCGGGTTGCCGGGCTCTGGACAGGCGCCGGCGAGATGATGAGGAGCGCTCAGGCGTGCGCGTCGTGCTCGACGTGACCGGCGGGCTCGAGCTGGAACGTGGAGTGCTCGACGTCGAAATGCTGCGACAGACAGCTCTGCAGCCCGCTGAGGATCCCGGCCGCCCGGCCGTCGGCGAGGGCCGCGTCTTCCACCACGACGTGGGCGGTGAACACCGGCGCGCCGCGGGTCAGCTGCCACACGTGGACGTCGTGCACGGCGACGACACCCGGGGTGGCGAGGATGTGGTCGCGGATCTCGGTGACATGCGTGCCCTCGGGGGCCGATTCGGCGAGCACCGACACGACTTCGCGGAGCAGCCCGATCGCGCGCGGCACGATCATCGCCGCGATGAGCAGCGACGCGATCGCGTCGGCCTGATCCCACCCCGTCGTGATGACGACGATCGCTGCGACGATCACGGCGGCCGAGCCGAAGAGATCGCCGAGCACCTCCAGATAGGCACCGCGGACGTTGATGCTGTGCCGCTGCGCCGCGCTGAGCAGCCACATGGCGACAGCGTTCGCGACGAGCCCGACGACGGCGATCGCCAGCATCAGACCGCCGGCGATCTCGGCCTCGCCGGGGTCCAGCAGTCGCGAGATGCCTTCGAACGCGACCCACGCCGAGAGCACGATGAGGATGATCGCGTTGACCAGGGCGCCGAACACCTCGGCGCGCTGATAGCCGAACGTTCGGCGGTCGTTGGCCGGGCGGGCGGCGACGGTGCTCGCGACGAGCGCGATCACGAGGGCTGCGGCATCCGTGAACATGTGAGCCGCGTCCGCGAAGAGCGCGAGGGATCCCGACAGCGCCGCGCCGACGATCTGCACCACCATCACGGTGGAGGTGATCGCGAGCGAGACGCCGAGGAGACGGCGGTTGCCGGCCCCGCGGATCCCGGTCGGCGCGTGATCGTGCATGCGCCCAGGCTAAGCCCGAGCGGCGGCGCCGGCCGCCGTTCCGGCTAGTCGGGAATGATCGTGATTCTCAGTCGCAGCCCGCCCTGGCGCGGCTCACAGCTCCGCGAGCAGCGGTGCGAGCGCCTCGAACGCGCGTGCGCGGTGGGATGCGGTGTTCTTCTCGAGCGAAGTCCACTCGCCGACGGTCCGCTCGGTGTCGGCCTCCTGGCCGTCCGGGATGAAGATCGGGTCGTAGCCGAAGCCGCCCTCACCCGATGCCGCCGTGGCGAGGCGTCCGGGCCATACGCCCTCCACGACGCTCTCGCGTGACGCGTCGCCGGGCACGACGAACGCGATCGTCGAGACGAACTGCGCCGTGCGGTGCGGATCCCGGATGTCGGAGAGCTGGTCCAGCAGCAGGTTGAGGTTCGCCGCGGCATCCTTCGCGTGCCCTGCCCAGTAGGCGGAGAACACGCCGGGCGCACCGCCGAGCACGTCGACGCAGATGCCGGAATCGTCCGCGAGCGCGGGAAGGCCCGTGTGCTCGGCCGCCGCGCGGGCCTTGATCAGCGCGTTCTCGGCGAAGGTGACGCCGTCCTCGACCGGCTCGGGGCCGTCGTAGGCGACCACGACGAGGTCCGGGCGCGTGGCCGCCACGATCGCCTGGAACTCCTCGACCTTGTGACGGTTGTGGGTCGCGAGCACGATCTGGCTCAGGGCTCCGGCGACGTCGGTACCCGCGGCCGCCGTCTCCGCCTCCACCTCGGCGATCGCCTCCGCCATGTCGTCGGGGTGAGCGGTCACGCCGCGCCCTCGGCCGTTCCCTCGCCGAGCGCGGCGAGCTGGTGGGCGCGCAGATCCGCGCAGCCGTTGACGCCGAGTTCGAGGAGGGCGTCGAGCTCCCGCTTGTCGAACGGCGCACCCTCGGCGGTGCCCTGCACCTCGACGAACAGTCCACGACCGGTCACCACGATGTTCATGTCGGTCTCGGCGCGGACATCCTCGACGTAGGCCAGGTCCAGCATCGGCTCGCCGTCGATGATGCCGACCGACACGGCCGACACCGAGTCGAAGAGCACCTGCGCCTTCTGGCCGATGAACTTCTTGCGGCGGCCCCACTCGATGGCGTCGGCGAGCGCGACGTACGCGCCGGTGATCGCGGCCGTGCGCGTTCCGCCGTCGGCCTGCAGGACGTCGCAGTCGATGACGATGGTGTTCTCACCGAGTGCCTTCGTGTCGACGACGGCGCGGAGCGCGCGGCCGATCAGCCGGGAGATCTCGTGGGTGCGGCCGCCGATCTTGCCCTTGACGCTCTCGCGGTCGTTGCGGTCGTTCGTGGCGCGCGGCAGCATCGCGTACTCGGCGGTGATCCAGCCCTTGCCCTTGCCGTTGAGCCATCGCGGCACGCCGTTCGTGAACGACGCCGTGCAGAGCACCTTCGTGTTCCCGAACGAGATGAGCGCCGAACCCTCGGCCTGGCTCGACCAGCCCCGCTCGATCGTGACGGGACGCAGCTGGTCGACGGTGCGGCCGTCGGCACGGGTGATATCGGTCATTTCTCTCCTCTGACGGTACGGATGCCTCAGCCGAGGCGGGTCGGCAGATCGATGGCGCCGGTCTGGACCAGTCGCACGGAGCTGACCTCGCGGCCCATCAGCCGGTGCGCGAGGCGCAGGAACTCGTCGGCGGACGCGCCGGTGGCTTCGTAGACGTGCTGGGGCTCGGCATCCGGACCCGCGAGCAGGTCACGGGAGACCAGCTGACGGTAGACGTCCTTCGCGGTCTCGGTGTCGCTCGACACGAGACTGACGTCGGGTCCCATCACGTAGCTGATCGCGCCCTCGAGGAACGGGTAGTGCGTGCAGCCGAGGACGAGGGTGTCGACGCCGGCGTGGCGGAGCGGTGCGAGGTACTCCTCGGCGACCGCGAGCACCTCGGGCGAGCCGGTGACGCCGGCCTCGACGAACTCCACGAAACGGGGGCACGCCTGGGCGAACACCGTCAGCTGCTCGTTGACGCCGAGCATGTCCTGGTACGCCCCCGACGAGATCGTGCCGGCCGTGCCGATGACGCCGACACGGCCGTTGCGGGTCGTCGACATCGCGGTGCGCACCGCGGGGTTGATCACCTCGACGACCGGCACGTCGTACCGCTCGCGGGCGTCGCGCAGCATGGCAGCCGACGCGGTGTTGCAGGCGATGACGAGCATCTTCACGCCCTGCGCCACCAGCTCGTCGAGCACCTCGAGCGCGTAGCGGCGGACATCCGCGATCGGCTTCGGGCCGTACGGCGAACGCGCCGTGTCGCCGATGTAGAGGATCGACTCCTGGGGAAGCAGCGCCGAGACGGCCCGTGCGACGGTGAGACCGCCGACTCCGGAGTCGAAGATTCCGATCGGCGCGTCGTTCACGATGCCCCAGCCTACGCCAGGCGCTCACTAGGCTGGCCCGCATGACCCACGGGCACGCTTCGCGAGGGGGCGCCTCGACCGCCCTGCTGACCGACCGCTACGAGCTCACGATGGTCGACGCGGCCCTGCGCGACGGCACCGCCGAGCGCCGCTGCGTCTTCGAGCTGTTCGGCCGGCGACTGTCGGCCGGACGACGGTTCGGCGTGGTCGCCGGCACGGGCAGGCTGCTGTCGCTGATCCGCGATTTCCGCTTCGACCACGAAGAACTGCGGTTCCTGCGCGACGAGAAGGTGGTGGATGCCGCCACCCTCGACTTCCTGGAGGGCTACCGGTTCACCGGCTCGATCACCGGCTATCGCGAGGGTGAGCTCTACTTCCCGGGCTCCCCCATCCTCACCGTCGAGGGCACGTTCGCCGAGGCCGTCGTGCTCGAGACACTGGCGCTGAGCGTGCTCAACCACGACTCCGCCATCGCCACCGCCGCCGCCCGCATGAGCGTCGCCGCCGGCGACCGGCCCCTTGCCGAGATGGGCTCCCGGCGGGCGGGCGAGAGGTCGGCCGTCGCCGCGGCCCGCGCGGCATACATCGTCGGGTTCGCCGCGACCTCGAACCTCGAGGCAGGACGCCGCTGGGGCATCCCCACGATGGGCACCGCCGCGCACTCGTGGACACTCCTGCACGACACCGAAGAGGACGCCTTCCGCGCGCAGATCGATGCGCTGGGAGTCGGCACGACGCTCCTCGTCGACACCTATGACATCCGCCGCGGTGTGGAGACGGCCGTGCGGATCGCGGGGACCGGCCTCGGCGGCGTGCGCATCGACTCGGGCGATCTGCCCACGGTGGCCGCCGAGGTGCGCGCGCAGCTCGACGAGCTGGGCGCGACCGGCACCCGGATCACGGTGACCAGCGATCTCGACGAGTACGCGATCGCCGCGCTCGCGGCCTCCCCCGTCGATGCGTACGGCGTGGGCACGTCGGTGGTGACGGGGTCCGGCACGCCGACCGCCGGCATGGTCTACAAGCTCGTCGCGCGTCAGGACTCCGACGGCGGGTGGGTCGGCGTGGCGAAGGCCTCGACCGACAAGGGATCGAAGGGCGGCCGCAAGGCGGCGTTCCGCACGCTGGACGAAGGCACGGCCACGAGCGAGCTCATCGTCGTGTCGGATGGCTTCGAAGCGCTCGACACCGCCGCGTCGCACCCGGCGGCGCGTGCGCTGCAGGTTCCGCTGGTGACCGACGGCGAACCGGATGCCGCGTTCGAAGGGACGGCCGGCGTCGAGGCCGCCCGTGCACATCACGCCCGGGTGCGCGAGGAGCTTCCGGTGCGCGCTCTCGCGCTCAGTCGCTCCGACCCGGCCATCCCGACGGTCTACGCCGACGCGTCCGAAGCCGCGGCGATCGCTCAGCCGACTGTGGCGTCAGGCGCCGAGTGACTCGTAGATCTCTTTGCAGGTCGGGCAGACCGGGAACTTCTCGGGATCGCGACCCGGCGTCCACTTCTTGCCGCACAGTGCCCGCACCGGCTTGCCGGTGATCGCCGACTCGAGGATCTTGTCCTTCTTGACGTAGTGCGAGAAGCGCTCGTGGTCACCCGGTTCGATGTTCTCTTCTTTGAGGAGCTCTTCGAGCTCGCGATCGAGGGTCGCGATGCCGCCCTGATCAGGGCTGTCCAGCGGGGTGCTCATGGTCTGCCAGTGTAGTCGGGGCCGACCCCCGCCGGGCCGGTCCTGGCGACTCGGAGTTCGTCGAACGGGCCGGCGTCAGGTCGACTCGGCGAACTCCATCAGCCGTCCACCACGACGCTCGAACGCGATCGAGCCGACGGTGACGCCGACGACGAGCACGCCGAACCCGATGGCAAGGCCGCCCCACAGCGCCATGTCGGTGGCCTCCGGGTCGCCATGGAGGGCGAGCCAGCCGCACCAGAGCACCGGCGCCGAGAGAACCAGGGCCCCGAGCATCACCGAGCCCTGCGCCAGCGCACCCACAGCGGTCGTGCGCTGCGGCTGCTGGAAGGGGCTCTCGCCGGGGCGCGACACCGCGTAGGGAGCGACGACCGACGAGATGCTCGACAGGCCGAGACCCGACAGGAAGAGCGCGGCGCAGACGCCGGTGAGAGCCGGCAGCACCGCCCATCGCCCGTGCAGCGAGGTCGCCACCGGGATGGCCACCGCCAGCAGCGGCACGCCCACGAGCAGCACGGGCACCAGGCGACCGACGCGGTCCGACACACCCCGCACGCCGCTCGCGATGTGCATCCACACCGCCGTGGAGTCGTACGCGACGTCGTCGTGCGGCAGCCAGCCGAGGAAGAGCGCGGCGAACGGCACCGGCACGAGCGCCACGAGCTCGGGCGGCACACCGGCGATGAGCAGCGGCACGACGGTGATGGCCGCCGCGAACGGGATCACCAGGCCGTTGACCACGTACCGGCGATCGCCGAACCAGTACATGAGACTGCGCGCCGCGATCGCGCCGCCGGGCGTCCCCGGTGCCACGCCGAACCATCCGAGGCCGCCGCGCGCGCGGCCGGTCGTGGGCCGCTCGGTCGTGGTCAGGAGCCGTCTGACGGCCCACGCCCACAGCAGCGCCAGCACGACCACCGTCCCGACGGCGATGAGAGCCGGCATCCACACGTCGCCGCCGACCGCCGCCATCCCCGGAAGTGCCCACGCGGCGCCGAGCGGTGTGAGCGCCAGCGCGTCCACGGCCTCGAGAAGCTGTGTCGGCACGGTGCCCTGCCATTCGAGCGACGCGAGGAACACCCCGACCGGGACGACCACCACGAGCACCACGAGCACGAACACGCCCGACAGCTCACGCGAACGCCGGTCGCGCAGGAACAGGGACGCCAGCGCCATGCACACGCGCGCCAGCAGTGCGCAGGTCAGGACGCCGAGGAGCACGCTCACGACTCCGACGGCGACGGGCACGCCGTGGTCTGCCCACACGATCGCGGCGCAGACCGCCACGGCGAGGAGGACCAGGATCGGCACGCTGATGAGTCCGGCGACGGCGAGCACGAAGGCGAGACCGCCGCGCGGCAGACCGAACAGCGCGAACCGCCGCGGATCCAGCGGATCGTCGACGGCTCCGAAGAGCGGGGCGAGCGCGAAGCCCAGGGTGACCGCCGAGCCGCCGAGGACGGTGACGGCCAGCGCCTCCTCGGTGGCGGCATCCCGCAGCGTCAGGAGTCCCCAGCAGGCCGCGACCGTCGCCGCGACCAGGAGCAGCAGCGCGCCCACCACGCGGACGACGTGCCCCGCGTCCCCGCGGAGTGCGCCGAACAGCAGTGCGATCCTCAGTCGGAGAACGTGTGCAGCCACTCGAGACCCTCCACGTCGCTGAGGCCTCCGGCGAGTTCGACGAAACGCTGCTCCAGCGTCAGCTCGCCGCGCACCTCGGCGACGGTGCCCTCGGCGAGCACCTGGCCGGCGACGATGACCGCCACACGCGTGCAGACGCGCTCGACGAGGTCCATGCCGTGGCTGGACAGGATCACCGTGCCGCCGTGGGCGACGTACGTCGAGAGGATGTCCAGGATGATCGCGCTCGAGACCGGGTCGACGGCCTCGAACGGCTCGTCCAGGACGAGCAGGCGCGGAGAGTGGATGAGTGCGCCGGCGAGCATGACCTTCTTGAGCATGCCGGCGGAATAGTCCGACACGCTGCGGCCGAGGGCGTCCTCGAGGTCGAATGCGCGTGCGAGGTCGGCCGTGCGACTCTCGACGACCGCGGGAGGCAGCTTCCGCAGCACCCCGTAGTAGTAGAGGAGCTGACGCCCCGTCAGCCGGTCGAACGTGCGCAGTCGATCCGGCAGCACCCCCATCAGTCGCTTGACGGCCAGCGGCTTGGCCGCGGCATCCACTCCGCCGATGTGGATCGTGCCGCGATCCGGTTCGAGCAGACCGGCGATCATCGAGAGCGTGGTGGTCTTGCCTGCTCCGTTCGGCCCCACGAGGCCGTAGAACGTGCCGGCGGGGACGGTGAGGTCGATGCCGTCGACCGCGTGGGTGCTGCCGAAGCGCTTTGTGACGCCGCGGAGGACGAGCGCATCGCCGGCGGCCGCGGGAACTGGCGGCGTGTCGAGGAGGACGGATGCCGCGGCCGGCGCCCCGTCGACGGCAGACGTGGTGTCCGCCGCGGCGTGCGCGGGAAGCAGCGTCCGTGTCGGCTCGACCTCGGGCTCGGCCACCGGCTCGGGAGCCACGGGGGCAGGCGCCGCGGGCGCGATCGCCACCGGGGC